>NZ_JASJFF010000633.1:0-4194 GCF_030065435.1 Microcystis sp. M53603_WE2 | reverse complement strand
TCGGATCGAGCGAAGAAAAACCAATAACAGCTTTAGAGGAAAATCAGTTAGGAGAAAGTCAAGAGAATTAAGAGCCGATACCCAGTCTCTACTATACAATTAGGGAAATTTGTTATCTACAAAACTCGATCGCTACCTATGGAAAACTTAGATTTAAAGAAATCCTCGCCCCTCTTACTTATCTCACCGTTTTTTCTCTGGGGAACAGCGATGGTAGCGATGAAGGGTGTTATCCCCCACACCACCCCCCTATTTATGGCGGGAATTCGCCTTGTCCCCGCCGGAATGTTAGTTTTAATAGTAGCTTGGTTTTTAGGTCGTCCTCAGCCCAAAACCCTGCAAGCGTGGCTATGGATTGCCCTTTTTGCTCTGATGGATGCCACTCTTTTTCAAGGTTTTCTGGCATTGGGATTAAATCGCACCGGGGCAGGGTTAGGATCGGTAATTATTGACTCCCAACCCCTAGCGGTGGCTTTAATGTCCAGTTGGCTATTTAAAGAAGTTATCGGTGTCTGGGGTTGGTTGGGATTGGGTTTAGGGATTGGGGGAATTAGTTTAATTGGCTTGCCCGATCAATGGTTTTATGACTTTTTTGGACAAAAAGGGTTAAATATTGACTTTAGCTGGCAGGAATTACTAAATAGCGGCGAAATGCTCATGCTTTTGGCTTCCCTATCCATGGCGGTGGGAACAGTCTTAATCCGGTTTGTCTGTCGTCATGCGGATCCCGTCAGCGCCACGGGATGGCACATGATTTTAGGAGGATTGCCGCTATTTTTAGCTTCAGGTTTCACCGAATCCCATCAATGGCAAAATATCGATTTAAATGGTTGGTTAGCTTTAAGTTATGCCACGATTTTTGGTAGTGCGATCGCATACGGAATATTCTTTTATTTAGCCGCCAAGGGCAATTTAACCAGTTTAAGTTCTTTAACTTTTTTAACTCCGGTTTTTGCCCTCACTTTCGGGAATTTATTCCTCGGTGAGATGTTAAGTGTATTGCAATGGGTGGGGGTATCTTTAACCCTCGTTAGTATTTATTTAATCAATCAAAGGGAAAGAATCGCCCCACAATTGCGGGCAATTTTTGCTAATCTTTCCTCACTTATACCCAAAAGCAACTAACTCAAATTCCGTGCGAATTACCTCGACTCTGGCAAAATTTGCTTCTTGTAATTTTTGGTTGAGATTTTGAGAAGTAAAACCTGTTTTATGAGCCATATAGGGCATTCCGGGGACTTCTGTTCCCATGCCGTAAAACATCCATAAAGCCCGCACGGGACCACCGGGAGAAATATATAAAGGTTCATTTTCCATATCGCCTCTAGCGACAAATTCGGCGGCAGTTTGCATATCGGGAACTACGATCATTAAAAAGCCTTCGGGTTTAAGAATGCGTTTAAATTCCTCTAGGGCGATGGGAACTTCGTAATGATAAATATGTTCTAGATTATGACTAGAAAAAACCGCATCGACGGAGTTATCGGGAACGGCACTTAAATCGGTAATAGTTCCTAAAATATCTGGGTTAACAGCAGTATTGATATCGAGGCGAATTTCTTGCCAATTGCCATCGCGGAATAGTTGGGGTAAAGCTTCGGGATTATAGGGACCACAACCCACATTTAAAACCAGTTTTTTCGGGGATTTTAGCGCTGTTATCCCTGGGGGAGCATTCCAAGCTAATAAACAAATATTTGTCAAACCAAGCAAACCGTGATTAGCGACTTGATCATCTAAAATTATCTGAGCTTGGGGATGGGTTTTAGTAAAATCTTTTATTGCCTGTTGGAGAGCGGGATGCTGACATTTATTGATGATAATTAAAGCGGAATCAGACCAGAAGTTTTTGGCTAAAAGCAAGGAGATAAAGAGAGAGCGATAGTCTTCGGCGGCATCGTAGTAATAAACTCCCAGCTTTTCTTCACTGTTTAATTCTTCCAGATCATCGAAAAAGTTTTCCGTTTCTTGATCGCTTAAAAATATTTGTTCTGATAGTTGAAAATCCTCCAAATCCTGGGATAATATAGTTAGTTTTTCTCCCGATGGATCGTATTTAAAAAAAGCTTCTACGCCATAACCGTAGCGATCGCTATTATCGCAGAAAGCGGCGACTAAACTACCGCGACGAAAACAACCCACTTGACAGTAAACCTCGTCCGGTTGCAGACAGGCAACGGCGAGATTGAGCAGGGGAAAGAGATTGCGATCGGGATAGGAGGCGGTTTTTTCGCTTAAAAGGGTTAATTGCTCGGAAATAGGCGACATTAAAGCCGATCCCCAATCCTGATACTGTTGAGGCAATTGTTCTAAGAATTTCTGTAAATCCATGCTCTTGCTTTCCCGAAAACTATAATCCTTTTCCACTATCGTAAATCATCGTGCTTGTCATCAGGTCACAGACTTAATTGTGGAAGAGTGCTAATCTGATCTATTAGCCCATCAGTACCAGTAGAGAAACTTCTGATATGCTCTACAACTGCTTCCAGATCAAATTTTGGGGAGTAAGGGGGAGTATTCCCTGTCCAGGTTCGGAAACCGTTCGTTATGGTGGTAATACTTCCTGTGTAGAGATGCAAGTCGGTAGAGAAAGATTAATTTTTGACGGTGGTACGGGGTTACGCCTACTAGGACAGTCTTTGATGGCAGAAAGTCCAGCGAAAGCCCATTTATTTTTCAGCCACTCCCATTGGGATCATATTCAGGGTTTTCCTTTTTTTATCCCTGCTTTTATCCGGGGCAATACTTTTAAAATCTACGCAGTTCCCTCCCCCAACGGAGCAACCATCAAGCAAACATTACACGATCAGATGTTACATCCTAATTTTCCCGTGCCTTTGCAGATTATGCGGGCCGATTTAGAATTTTATAATCTAGAAATGGGCGAAACCCTCCACTGTGGGGATGTCACCGTCGAAACCCGTCCTTTAAATCATCCAGGAGAAGCGGTGGGTTATCGGGTAAATTGGCAGGGTTTATCGGCAGCCTATATTACCGATACCGAACATTTTCCCGATCGCCTTGATGATAACGTTTTGGCTTTGGCATGGCAAGCGGATGTGATGATTATTGATGCTACCTACACCGATGAGGAATACAACGATCCTAAGTATTCTAAGGTGGGTTGGGGTCATTCCACTTGGCAGCAGGCAGTCAAAATCGCTCAAGCAGCGCAAGTTAAGCAGTTAGTTCTATTTCATCACGATCCGGCCCATAATGACGATTTTCTCGATCGCATTGGGGAAGAGGCAAGAAAGATTTTCCCTGAAACTATTCTCGCCCGGGAAGGCCTCTCGATCGAATTGCGGCCGGGAGATGATCAGATAGATGAAGTGTAATCTAAGTCACTGTTCCCCACCATGAAGATAACTGCTGTAGATGCTCAACAGCTTATCTCCGTGAGCGCAGATAGGATAGAATGGTATAACTTCATCTGGGATTTTCTCTGATGCCATATTATAAAAATGTCCAATCAATCCTCACCTAACTCCACAGAAATACAAGCAATTTTTGATCAGATCGCTCCCGAATATGACCGCCTTAATCAAGAATTAAGTTTAGGATTACACCGTATCTGGAAATTAATGACAGTCAAGTGGTGTCAACCCGAAAAAGGAGATTTTGCCCTCGATATCTGTTGTGGTAGCGGCGACCTGACTAACCTATTATCAAAACAAGTGGGTAAAACGGGCAAAGTGATCGGACTAGATTTTTCCCCACAACAATTAAAAATCGCCCGTCAACGTTTTAGTGCCACTAATATTAACTGGATGGAAGGGGATGCCCTTAATTTACCCTTTGCCGATTCTAGCTTTGATTGTGCCACTATTGGCTATGGATTACGCAATGTGGTGGATACTGCCCAATGTTTGGGGGAATTATACCGAGTCCTCAAACCGGGTGCTAAAGCGGCGATTCTTGACTTCCATCAACCCACCGAAACCATCGCCAAACTATTCCAAAACTGGTATCTCGATCATATCGTCGTTCCGGCTGCCGAGCGTTACGGTTTAACTGACCAGTACGCTTATATTAGTCCCAGTATCGATCGCTTTCCCCGGGGCCCAGAACAGGTAAAATTAGGCTATCAGTCGGGATTTTCCGGCGCTGTTCACTATCCACTCCTAGCAGGACTGATGGGAGTGTTAGTCTTGAAGAAATAACTCACTCACATTTCCGTTTATTTTTTGCTGC
>NZ_JASJFF010001365.1:0-2882 GCF_030065435.1 Microcystis sp. M53603_WE2 | reverse complement strand
TTAATTGATTAGTTCGCTCTAGATCGCAAACAATTGACAAAAATCGCGGTAATGTCTTTCTCTATAAGGGTTTCATTCCTTATAACCCCCATCCATTGCATAACACAAACCGAAGAGCCAAAGATGTGTAGGATTGGATGTAGGCTTAAAAGTTTTCTACGCTAATAGTTATGGGGAAACGGTAGAAATACCGCAATACTATCGCCAGGCAGAAAAAAGATTAAATCGTCTGACCCCCCCTTGCCCCAAGGGGGCGCTCTGGCGAATGTTGGATACGTCCTGTCAGATTAAGGAAACTCGATGAACCAAGAATCCCTCGCTTTTAGTGACGGGAGTGTCAATCCCCATCCCGACACCGCCCCCCTTAACCTTACCTGTGCCGTAGTCACGGTGAGCGATACTCGTACCCCAGAGACGGATAGGAGTGGCCAAATAATTCAAGAGTTACTAACTCGATCGGGTCATGATATCGGCCTATACTTAATTATCCCCGATCAACCCTTACAAATTCAAGCAATCTTACCAGAGATTAGCAATCAAAATCAGATAAAAGTCTTAATTCTCAATGGGGGTACGGGTATTGCTCCCAGAGACAATACCTATGATGCTTTAGTACCTTTATTAAGGATTACTTTGCCCGGTTTTGGCGAATTATTTCGTTATCTCAGCTATCAGGAAATTGGCTCCCGTGCCATGGCATCAAGGGCAATAGCTGGGGTTTATCAAAACTTATTAGTCTTTTCTCTCCCTGGTTCCACTAATGCCGTTAAATTAGCCCTAGAAAAACTGATTCTTCCCGAAATTTTACATCTGGTTAAACAGATGAATGGATAATTTATTGGGATTTGATCTGGGCTGAAATTTCTTGAAAACATACATCCCAAAAATAGCCAGCTAGATTCACAGCACTTAACAGTTTAGGAATTCCTTCACTTAGACTAGCAAAACCTTGATTTTTAAGCTGGAGAAAATCGATAGCAATTGCAAAAGTTAAAAGTGCTAAAGCAATGATTAAAATTTGGTAATAAGTTTGTCTTATTCGCCGCCAAAATGCTAAACCATAAATCAGAATTGCGAGGGCATAAACAGAGATAGTCAAAAATTTGGAAATATTAAAATAGAGGAGAATGATATGAATTCTGAAGATTTCATTGATGGCAAAAAGTCCCGTTATTATGCCAGAAACAAGTAAAAAATGGCGAGAATTATTGAAACTTGCCTTGCGGGACAATAAAGCATAACTAAAAAGGCAAACAATCGGAGGGAAACAACAAAGCAATTGAAAAGAATGGGTTAATAAACCAGCGATCGGAGTTGGGGGAGTAGCGGGAGGATAAAACAAAAGACTAGAGTTTAATTCTGCCCGATCAACCCAAGCAGTCAAAGCTAAAATCAAGAGGAGAACGACAAGATTTATTTTCAGAAAATGCTGTTCTCGTGAGGACATAAGTAGAGTTGGTTGAATAAATCTAAAAACCTTGTTGGATAATATCTTTAGGCTTTTTTGAAATCAAAAAGTGCCAGCCGAGAGTGATTGGGGGGAAAATCCCTGGACTTTTTCCCTGAAAATTAGGTAATTGACTCCCTGAAAATGGGGAAAACCCCACACCCCACACCCCACACCCTGCCACCAAGAAAAACTTTTTGCCGCAAACCCTAAGTATAGTAGTTGATAATTGTGGCTATTAATCACGGTATAATTCACAAAGTGCCGCTTTCTATCCGCTCGATCTAAATAACGAAGTGCCAAGCATTTCCCTGATTGTGTTAAGGACAATTTTCTCGGTTTTCTATGCTCAATCAAAAAGAACTTTTGTGTTTATTACAATTGGCTAGTCCCATTTTACCCGTGGGGGGCTATAGTTATTCCGAAGGGCTAGAAACCCTCGTCGAAAAGGGGATTATCTCCAATAGTGCCAGCTTAAATGATTGGTTAGAGCGATCGCTTTGTCAAGGCTCGATTCGCTTAGAAACGGCTGTTTTGCTAAGGGTATATCGTTGTTTTTGTCAAGAGGATTTTACAAAACTTAATTATTGGGATAATTGGTTATCGGCAACGCGGGAAACGGCCGAATTAAGACAACAAAGCTGGCAAATGGGGCGATCGCTGTTAAACTTATTGCGGGAGTTAGCACCGGCCAGAGATAATCTACCAGAACAGGCTAATTATGCCACCGCTTTTGCGATCGGGGCAAGTCATTGGCAAATTGGCGAAGAATTAGCGGTTTTAGGCTATTTACACAGTTGGGCAAGTAATTTAATCAATGCAGGATTGCGTTTAATTCCCCTTGGACAAACCCTAGGACAATCGCTTCTGATCGGTTTACAGCCCAGTTTATTAACAGCAACAGCAGATATTATCAGTTTAGCCGATGAAAACCTGAGCAGTTGGAGTTGGGGGCTAAGTTTTGCCAGTATGAACCACGAAACCCAGTATAGTCGTCTATTTCGCAGTTAGAAATTAGCGATCAAATTTTTCGCTATTTTCTGGGAGAATATGCAAGTCTCTAGGAGTCTCTCTCTTGGGTTCAAGCCGACATTTTTAGGTAAAAAACCAAATAAGGTATAGTAAGATCAAGAAAAATCTTAGGTCCTAGTTCTCGCTTTCTGAGTGACTAAGGGTTTTAAGGAAAGATGCGAACACTCTACCTAGCCACAGTGTACCAATGTTTAGTCAATCAGAAAAAATTCCCGTTTCGGTGTTAATTCCCGCCAAAAACGAGGAATCTAACCTTCCCGCCTGTTTAGAGAGTGTTGCTAGGGCTGATGAAGTGTTTGTCGTCGATTCCCAAAGTAGCGATCGCTCGATCAAAATATCTACCAACTATGGGGCTAATGTAGTCCAATTTTATTTTAATGGTCGTTGGCCGAAAAAGAAAAAC
>NZ_JASJFF010001244.1:0-4051 GCF_030065435.1 Microcystis sp. M53603_WE2 | reverse complement strand
TTAAAAATCTCATCAGGTAGGGTTAAAGTAATTGAAATGGCCATAAGCCTTTTTTATGTGGGGTTATAGAGATATTATGATTATAGCTCAAATTCTTGTTACCCATAGGGATAAACTGGTTCAAAAGTAACAGAATAGCTCCTTTAAGCTTCTTTTATAAACCTCAGATTTCGAGGCAAGATTTACCGATAACTTAACTCACGGCAAGACTGATTAAATTTCGATATAAAATATATTGTCCTAAAGCTATTTCAAAATCTCTCATAGGTGAGGGACTTAAAAAGCTTTTGATTTCTACAACAATTTTACGTCCATTTCTTTCAGCAGGCAAAGGTTTTTCTGCTGCTAAATCAGCAAAAATTCAACATCTTTATATTTAATTTTATAAGGGTGCTGATCCCCCCTTCCCCCAAGGTAGGGTTAATTCATGAATTAACCCTACCTTGGGGGTTGATTCGTGAATCAACCCTACCTTAATAAGGGGGGTACTGATCCCCCCTGCCCCCCTTGATAAGGGGGGTGCCGATAGGCGGGGGTATCTGAATTAACACCCACTTACTTAGGGGAGGATTGTTGATTACTTCCCTCTAGTTTTTTCGGCCCAAACTTTGCTCGGTAATCCCCAAACATAGATGAAACCTTCAGCAGCTTTATGATCAAATTGATCCTCGGCCCCGTAGGTAGCTAAATCGGGAGAATAGATAGAATTGACTGACTGACGACCGACGACTTTAGCGTTACCTTTAAACAGTTTGACTCGCACCGATCCCGTTACCTGTTCTTGGGTTTTGAGGATAAAAGCATCGATCGCTTCCTTTAAGGGACTGTACCACAATCCTTTATAAATTAACTGTCCGTAGGTATCTTCAATTCCCCGTTTATATTGGGTAACATCTCCAGTTAAAGTCAAACTTTCTAGGTCCCGGTGAGCATCAATTAAAACTAATAAAGCCGGGGCCTCGTAAATTTCTCGGGATTTAATTCCCACTACCCGGTTTTCGATCATATCTAACCGACCAACACCGTGTTTACCCACTAGGTCATTTAATTGACTAATTAGCGTGACAGGATCGAGATTTTCTCCGTTTAAACTGACGGGAATCCCCTGATTAAAACCAATATCGACGTATTCCGGCTCGTTGGGAGTATCGGCGATCGCTTTGGTCATGAGATAGATTTCTTCCGGGGGTTCCGTCATCGGATCTTCCAAGGGACCGGCTTCAATACTGCGCCCCAACAGGTTACGATCGATACTAAAAGGCGAGGATTTTTTCACGGGAGACTCGATCCCGAATTTTTCCCCGTAGGCGATGGTTTCTTCCCGGCTCATGCCCCATTCCCTGGCGGGAGCGAGAACTTTTAAGCTAGGATTGAGGGCCATAATGCCCACATCAAAACGCACCTGATCGTTACCTTTGCCGGTGCAGCCGTGAGAGACGGCATCGGCCCCGTATTTCTCGGCGGCCTCTACTAATAATTTAGCAATTAAAGGACGAGCCAGGGCGGTAGAAAGGGGATAACGATTTTCGTAGAGAGCATTAGCTTGAATTGAGGGAAAAGCGTATTCTTTGACGAATTCTTCTTGAGCATTGACCACTAAGGATTCGATCGCTCCGCAGCGCAGGGCCTTTTCTTGAATTGGTCCTAATTCGTCTCCCTGTCCTAAATCGGCGGCTAGGGTAATCACTTCTTCTACTCCCCATTCCTGTTTGAGATAGGGAATACAGACGGAAGTATCGACTCCTCCGGAATAAGCTAAAACCACTCTCTTGGCACGTCCCATAATTTTTTCACCTAAAAACGACTAATTGATTACTCTTTTAAGTTTATTATATATCCTGGGGATTGGATGCTTCTTTTTTAATGCTTTTTTGTTTAGTTTTTGATGAAGAAAAGGAATAGGAAGTCACGAGTAGAGAGCCAAAACTAAACGGGCAACCAGCCGCTATTTACGTTTACTAGCAGGACGACGGGAAGATTTTTTCGGAGCGGTATTTTGGGGATTATCGTTAGTTTTATCTTTAAATATTGGAATAGTAAAATGAAACTGACTGCCGTGATTTTTGCCCCTAGATTCTGCCCAAATTTCGCCGCCCCAACCATTGACGATCTGACGACAGATAGCCAATCCTAACCCGGTTCCCCCGGCACTGCGTCGCAGGGCCCCCTCCTCTTGGTAAAAGCGATCGAAAACCTGTTCTAAACGATTGGGTTCGATCCCGCGTCCAGTGTCAGAAATGGTTACTTCTAGAGTTTTTGGCTTTCCCGAAGCGACTTCGATCGAGACATTTCCCTCGCGACCGGTAAACTTACAGGCATTATCGAGAAGTTTGGAAAGTAATTCCACTAACCACTCGCCATCGGCTAAAACAAAGGGCAGATTAGGGGGGACAAGATTGCTAATTTTTGGATTTTCGTTGTCGAGATTGCGGGAGTGAACGTGACTGATGGCTAATTCCACACATTCCGATAAGGATAAAGCTTCGGGATTCCAATTAACCCGGCCACTTTCTAACCTGGAAAGAGTTAAAAAATCTTGGATTAATTTACGCATTCGTTCCGCATCTTTCAGGGCAGTATCAAGCATAATTTGGCGCATTTCTGCTGGCATATCCGGTTCCGAGGCCAAACTTTCTAGACAGACTTGAATGGTGGAGAGGGGGGTGCGTAATTCGTGGCCGGTTATGGCGACTAAATTAGAACGAGTGCGATCGAGAGCGGCTAATTGTTCATTTAAATCCTGTAAATTAGCGTAGGCTTCTGCTTGAATGAGGGCGACTCCGATTTGAGTGGCCACCGCATCCACAAGGGCGACATCCTCGCTTTTCCAAGTGGTGGTATAGGGTCCACAGTGATGCAGTTCCAACATTCCCAAGAGACGACTTTGGTAAAAAATCGGTACTAATAACCAAGAATAGATGGAACATTCCCGCACGAGATTTTGAATGGAATCGCCGGGGAGACGGGGATCGTGAATAGCGTCTTCGATTTTCAGGGATTCTCTCAATTCCAGCACTTCCTGAAAAAGAGGATTATTTTTCAGTGGCCATTTTTGTCCTTTGATGGAACTAATGCCGGAGTTTAAAAATTCGTGTTCGATGGTGGCGTTAATGTCGGCTTCCTTACAACGATAGACCACGCAGCGACAGACTCCCAATCCCTGCCCCAATTTCTGCACTGCCACCTGTAGGATAGCTTCCGGATCGAGGGAACGACGGATCGAGGCTGTCACCGAGTTGATCAGTCTTTCCTTGTGTTCTTTCGATGCCAAGGAACGATTGGCTTTCAGCAGTTTATACTGTCCCGCTTGCAAATAAGTGACCAATCGCTGGACAAAGGGATCTGGTTCCTCTTGATGATCCCTGTCCGTCAGTTCACAGATCAGGTATTCTTCTTGAGCGCGCCTAATTTTCTCCGCTAGTTCGGGACGATAATCGAGAATATGATTTAAAAGAATTTGGGCGGCCTGTTGACTCACATGGCGATCGCTCGTCCAAATCCCCTCAAAACGGCGATTATTATCCATAGCTGCCCCATTTTCCCCCTTTGCTGTCAGATGGGTTCGTTCCCGACAGATTAAACAACTAGCATAATGGCCACCGATAACCACTAGATGCCATTCTTGGGCTAAACTGTCCTCTGGTTGAAAAGCGATCGTCTCGTAAACGTCGGAACTATGCTTAAAATCGGTTTCTGGGGCGGACAAAACGTAAACTTGCCCGCTTTTGTGGGCAATGCGTCGATAGCGATGGGCTTCTTGACGATAAAAGCGCTCACGCTGAAAACTGGCAATCACTAACGGTTGATCGTCTTCCGCTAAAACCTGATCCTCCATGGCGTGGGATAGCGCGGTCAGGGATGCTTTGAAGTACATCTGCGATCGCCATTGGGGGAGTAACTGCAACAGTTCTGTTAAAACAGAAGTTGATCTGCTCATCGATGATCTGTTTCGAGTCGAGTGTGACTAGCAAGCGCAATAGAGGGAACTAGCAATTTCTCCCTTGACCCTATCCTACAGGCTCAAGGGGACAAGAGGTGAGATCGTGATGGC
>NZ_JASJFF010000113.1:0-4187 GCF_030065435.1 Microcystis sp. M53603_WE2 | reverse complement strand
TTGGGTTTCCTTACGTCAACCCAACCTACTTTAGTTTCCTTGGGTTTATGGTTGGGTTTCGTGCCTCAACCCAACCTACAGTTTCGTAGGTTGGGTTGAGCGAATAAATATGTTAAAGAAAACCTCTCAATTCTCAGGAAAAGCGAAACCCAACACCCAACACCTAAATCTGTCTGAATCTTTTTGTTGGGTTTCCTTGGGTCTATGGTTGGGTTTCCTTACGTCAACCCAACCTTGTATGATGATTAGCGGCTAATTGATCGGCAATAAGAGACTCCCCCGCTCTTTGAAGGCTTGAAATAGCCAAGTCTTGAAGTCTTTGTCAAAAATTAGCTTATTTTTTCGATAAATTACTGCATTTTTAACATCCATTCTACCGCCCGTTCATAGAGTTCTAAATTACCGGTTTTTATCAAGGCATTAGCGGCTTTTTGCAAATAGTTAAGGCTCGCTACTCGACTACTAGGATTTTTATCATCGTAGGTGGCAAGTGCCAAATTATAATAAGCTTCGCCATAATTTGGCTGATAAGTAATTGCTAATTGATAATCGGTGATCGCTGCCTTCTTATCGCCCATTTTTTCCTTAACTAAACCTCGATTATAGTAAGCTTCAGCATAGTTAGACTGGAGAGAAATAGCCATATTTAAATCCTCCAAAGCACTGGCATTATCTCCCAAATCAAAGCGAATAACTCCCCGGTTATTATAGGCAATAGGATTATTGGAATTCAAGCTAACTGCCTTATCTAAATCCTCTAAAGCACCCTCCTTGTCCCCAGTTTGTCGTCGAATAATACCACGATTATTATAGGCGATCGGATTCTCCGATATTCTCGGTGTTACTTGTACATTATCGGGAATAGTAGCGGTATCAGTGCGTGCATTTCCCCGATTACTATACGCTGTCACATCGATAGGATTAATGCTCAAAGATTGCAGGTAATCTGTAATCGCTCCTTGGTCATCTCCCACGTCAGCGCTACTATTACCACGACTATAGAAAATTCTCGCATCACGGACTTTTTGTAGGAATACATTATAATCCTCGATCGCTCCCTGTTTATCCCCTTTTTCAAAACGCGCATTAGCCCGTTTATGATACCCTTCTGGATCGTTAGGATAGGCAACTATATAAGTAGTATAATCTCTTTCGGCCGCAGCAAAATTTTTCAGAGCAAAATAAGCATCTCCCCGGGCTTGAGCATGACAAGAGACATTATAATTAGGACGAAAATCGGTTTCTCTGGAGTTATAAAAATAATTTTTGTCGGCAGATTCTCGGATATTTTCGCTACAGACAGAGCGAGAAGTAAAACTAGGTATATTAATCCGATCATCTTGGGCTAAGGCAATATTATAATTATCTACTGCCTCCTGATAACGCCCCAATTTATACAGCACTAACCCCCGATGATAGTTAGCGGCTGCATCATGACGATTTCGTGCCACTGCCGCAGTAAAATCCTCTAAAGCTCCTGCGTATTCTTGATATTTATTGGCTCGCATTAACCCCCGATATACATAGGCTTTTGCGTCTTGGGGTTGCAGATAAATTGCTTGGTTATAATCTTGAATTGCCCCTTGATTATTGTTGAGTCTTAGGTGAGCATAACCCCGTTTAAGAAATGCTCTAGAATGGGGAATTTTATCGTAGTTGGGATTAATACGGATGACAAGTGCTAGATCTTTGATGGCTCCATTATAATACTCGATCGCTGTTTGATATCCTGACAGGGAATTAGAAGATAAATTGGCTAATTCGACTTCCTCGTCAGCGATTTCAAGTTGTACTCTGGCACGGTTTTGATAACTGCTAGGAGCATTCTTGGCTAAAAATAGTTTGGGTGAGCATTTTAAAACGATTTTATAATCCTTAAAAGCCTCTCGTTTTCTCCCTATCTTTTCTAAAGCTATGGCCCGATTATAATAGAGTTCAATTAGATCGGGTTGGTATAAAATAGCCAGATCATAATCTTTGATAGCCTCTGCATAATTTCCCCACTGAGAGTATAGCTGTCCTCGATGATAATAGCCGCGATAATTTTCAGTTTCATAACCGATAAAACGCTGGTAATAATCTAAAGCCAAGGATTGATGATTGAGCAAAGATGCAATAATTGCTAGGTTAAAGCAAACTTCGCTTTTATTGGGATTATATTTAAAGGCTTGCTGAAAATCTGAGCGGGCAGCTTCTAATAATTTTGGCTGACGCTGCTCCTTTGCCATGGCTAACTTTAACACACCTCTTTGATAATAGGCTTGAGCTAGTAACTGTCTATCTTTGAAGGCGGGAGCATTATAATTACTGTACCAAATGTATTGACTGAAATCATCGATCGCACCGTTTTGATCGTTGATTTTTTCTCGCGCCATTCCCCGTTGAAGATAAAGTTTAATCGTACCCAGATCGCTAGGATAGACTCGCAGAGTGGCTGAATAATTAGCAATTTCTCTTTGGAGAGCATTTGTATCAACTTCTTCCTTAGAAATGACAGGACATTGTAGGTTTTCTACTGCTTTAACTGAGCTAACTTCTAAACCCAATAATTCCCAAAACAACAGGGGAGACAATAAAAGTATTTTTCTAAAAAGCTTGACATTTAAACTATTTTGTGCGGGGGGGTAATGGCTTGCTCTGTCAGGGTTTTAGTGATTAAGGATTGTTGTGGCATGATGATTAAAAAAATTTGGCCTAAATATAATTTGGTAATTTAATTATAACTGAACTTCCCCTGTATGAATATACTAGCCATGGCTAAAAGTCTTACAGAGCCTATGCTAAAGCTGGGTAATTTTAATGTACTAATGAGAATGAACGTCTGAAATCCTTATTTTCCTGAGAAGCGCCATGGAGTAAGGGTATCGTTGGGCAGCTTAACTAATACATTAGTTCTGTCTAGGCTGGCTACGATTGCTCGCTGCCGGTCGGCACTTAAGGGCAAGGTTTCCACTTTCCCCGACTGGCTCCTGAATCCTCACCCCACCAAGAAACATTTTCAGCCAACCCTATTTAAGAGCCAATTTTAAAGGCTTCTAGAAATAAACTATAGGTGATACCAATTTTGAGTAAATTGAAAGATTCTCGCAGAATCGGTGCGGGTTTAGCCTGAGAACTTTTTCGGTAAACAATCCGGCTAATCGCCTCCGTAAACAGCAGCAATAAACCAGCAGCCGTGACATCCCATTGAGCAGTTTGACCAGCAGTGGTGACAATTGCTTGCCCAGAAAAAACTCCAAATAAAACACAAATTATCTGTAGGGAAATCCGTCGCCAAGGATTACCAAAAAAGCGATTAAATCGACTGCTGGTGACATTAGCCAGCGTACTTAAACGGGTGCGTTGCATGGCCATATTTATTTAGAAGTAATACGATTAAGAAGCCACAAAGAAGTAACGATACCAGTAAAGTGAGCGAGAATTGTATTAGTATTAGCCTGCACAATTAACAGGTCAACAGAATTAACAAACTGACTGGGGTTAGAGGCAACATTAAAAGTACCTTGGGGAACATTGAGGGATTTAATTAAGACAATTCCCGCCAAGGCTTGCGCTCCCAAAATAGTTAAAAACATCCCGATAATATTAGCGATTAAACCCTGACGGATTAACTGAATAGTATCGGATTTTTTCGGGCGACTATCTTGATCACCTCTCAACATTTGACGGGCAATTTTCATGTAACGAGAAGAAAAGAAAATGGCAACCACCAAGAAACCAGCCCCACCAATGGCACATAAAACACCGATTTCAATGCCAGAAGTGCGTTGTCTCGTCCCTAATAAACTAGCGGTAGCAATGAGTAATAAAACCCCCGAAATTACGCCCAGGACAATCTGCGTCCAAAAACCGATTCTTCCCTGACGTAAAAGGATATTAGCAGCTCGTTGGACGGCCGGAGGCAAGGAATAAAGATCAGAATCTCTAGGGGTGGATATATTGGTAATTTCTGATTGTTTGTCTCTCATCGGGGTTAAGCTAGGGTTGGGTAAATCTGGTCTTGATCTATTTTCGTCTTTTTTTTTGCCCATGGCTAGAGATTTAATCAAGCTCTGGCATAATTAATTTTTCATGGTTCAAAAAAGGCAAAAATAATGATTAAATTGCCTAAAATCTGTAAATAGACCATTTAATTGATTATTATTCATTCTTAATTCTCCTGACTACTGACTACTGGCTCCTAACCC
>NZ_JASJFF010001064.1:0-1627 GCF_030065435.1 Microcystis sp. M53603_WE2 | reverse complement strand
CCGGACCACCAAAACCGATAATGCCGATTTTGAGAAATAAAAGGGCAAGTTGCGAGAGATTGGGAGGCGATGAAGTCAGCATTTTCTGATTACCAATAGTTTTTCCAGAATCAAGTTTATATCCAAAAGAATAAGCTTAAGCTAAATTCTTGGCTAGATCTGGTCAATTCCATAATTGCAAAAGTGTATTACACAAACTCAATCATAAGTATTTAATGCTCCCGTTCAAGTAAATTTGATACAAAAAAAGTTAAGAAAACTTTATAAATAATATTGATTAATTTGTTTATAATGAACCCCATTAATACCAACTGAAACCCATCAGCACCTCCCTTATTAAGGGGGGCAAGGGGGGATCAAACCTTATTAAGGTTAGTCAACAAACCATAGACAATAATCAATTATCACAATCGATGCTAATCTATGCCCAAAAAACTCTATGGACAGCTTGCCGCCTAACACTAACCAGTTTTCAGATACCCAAGAGCCAGCAGCGAGTCCATCTCAGCGCCAAGCAGTGCCGGTCAATTATCCCGAACTGCTACCGGAATTGCTGTAGGCACTCGTCTTTTGATTTTTACAAGAGGTCTTGAGAACAGAAAAATTTGCTATACTGCTGATTAGAGTATTTATCCTCTGAATTTTTGTGTCTGCAAGAGATATTTACCACGACACTGTAAAACTTGCTTTAGAGAAGGACGGGTGGGCAATCACTCACGATCCTTTTCCACTTCAAATTGGCAAGAAGCGTTTATCCGCTGATTTGGGAGCAGAACGCTTAATCAGTGCGGAGAAAGAATTGCGGAAAATTGTCGTTGAAGTGAAAAGCTTTGTAGGACAGTCTGACGTAAAGGATTTACAGCAAGCTTTGGGGCAGTACGTCTTGTATCGTCAAATCCTTAACGAGATGAAAGTTGAGCGAGTTCTTTATCTGGCCATATCTCAGCCAACTTTTAACAGTGTTTTTAGTATAGAATTAGGGCAGGTATTGCTAAAGAATCAGATTGTGAAATTAATTGTCTTTGATGATGAAAGTGAGGTAATCGTGCAATGGATACCCGATTAAAATATCAAGGTATTATTAAGACTGTTCTCCAGAATCATGCTAACTATCGTGCTACTTTACCTGATGGTTACACTTCTCAGGTTATATTTGATGATGAACGAGGACATTATCTAGTTTTAGATTTCGGTTGGAGTGGTAATAAGTATCTCCATGCAACACCAATTCACCTTAGCTTGGTTGTCGATAAAGTCTGGATTCAATGTGATGAAACGGAGGAAGGCATAGCTACTGATTTGATGGAGGCAGGTATTCCCAAAGAAGATATAGTCCTGGGTTTTCGTTATCCTAAAATACGCAAATATACGGGATTTGCTGTGGCTTAGTGACCAGAAATGTTGAATCTATACATAAAACTTTATACACAAGCTGAAATTGCAAAAGTGTTTTAGACAAACTCAATTATAAGTATTTAATACCACCGTTCAAGTAAATTTGCTACAAAAAAAGTTAAGAAAACTTTATAAATAATATTGATTAATTTGTCTATAATGAACCCCATTAATACCAACTGAAACCCATCACCACCCCCCTTATTAAGGGGGGCAAGGGGGGATCAAACCT
>NZ_JASJFF010001198.1:0-1919 GCF_030065435.1 Microcystis sp. M53603_WE2 | reverse complement strand
CGTTAGGGGGGGTAAGGGATAACGGGGATGGGGTGAAACTCCTTTAACGATAAATTCGGCATCGGCGATCGCTGTATATTTTCTATCTTCCGGGGTAGCACCGGCGGTGGAGATTCCGGGGATTAATCCCGTCTCGGTAAAACCTAAAACTAGGGCAAATATCGGAGAAGATTTTTGATGGCGCTGTAACCAATTTTGCCCCCGTTCGATTTCCGTGTAAATTTTAATCATCTGTGATTTTCTTGATTATGTCTCCCCTGTCTTCTGCAATTATCGATACTTGGCGACGTTTTTACCGAGATCCCTTGGCAGTAATAGGAGCGATCGCATTAATGATAATTATTCTTGCTGTCCTATTCGGTCCGATTTTCTATCGGGTCCCCATCGATACCATTGATTTTAGTCAAACCACTGCTCCCCCCAGTTTAAAACATCTTTTTGGGACTAATGATCTGGGCCAGGATCAATTGGCGAGGATTTTGGTGGGGGGTCGAATTTCCCTAGCGGTGGGCATTGCTGCTATGATGGTGGCGATGATTCTAGGGACAGCGATCGGAGCTATTTCTGGGTTTTACGGGGGCGCGATCGATGGTTTGTTGATGCGATTAACGGATTTATTCCTATCTTTGCCCCAATTGCCCCTACTTTTACTGTTTGTCTATCTATTTCGCGATAGTATCAAAAAAATCGCTGGACCGGAAACGGGCATTTTTATCCTCGTGGTTTTAGTAATCGGGGGTTTAAATTGGATGTCGGTGGCGCGATTGGTGCGGGGAAATTTCTTAAAGTTACGGGAGATGGAATTTATCTCGGCTGCGATTGCTTTGGGGGCCACTCCTTTCCGTTTAATCTGGGTGCATTTATTGCCTAATGTTTTGGGAATGATTATGGTGGCGGCCACTTTAGCCGTGGGTAATGCGATTATTACCGAGTCAACCCTGAGTTTTTTGGGTTTGGGTTTCCCCCCCGATGTGCCGACTTGGGGACAAATGTTATTTAAAGCTAAAGATTACTTGACAACTGCCCCCCACTTGGTCATTTTTCCCGCTCTAGCTATCGTGATCACGGTGTTAAGTATTAATTTTATCGGTGATGGTTTACGGGATGTCTTTGATCCTAATGTTTAAGGAAGCGTAGAAGTGGATAATTGCCGAAAATTACCCAGAACCTCTATGATGATCAGTAGCGATGGTGAGGAAATAAATACTGTGAGTAGCGTAACTGTCATTAGCGATCAGAAGTTTGACCAAGAGGTTTTTGAGGTCGAAAAACCCGTTTTAGTCTATTTTTGGGCGAGTTGGTGCGGTCCGTGTCGTTTGGTATCCCCCTCGATCGATTGGGTGGCCAAAACCTACGGCGAACGGCTAAAAGTAGTTAAACTAGAAATAGACCCTAACCCCGACTCGGTGGCTAAATGTAAGGTGGAAGGTGTTCCTGCTTTACGCATCTTTAAAGATAACGAAATTATTGCCACTCATGAAGGGGCGATCGGCAAACAACAATTACAATCTTTTATCGATACCTATGTCAGCTAATTAGGTATCCATGGTTATGAATAACTTAACCCTAGCACGCCGCTTACAGGCACTACAATCCAACGTTTTTGCCGATATGGATCGGGCAAAGGCTGCCAGTAGAGAAGCGGGTAATACCATTATCGATCTTTCGCTCGGTTCCTCCGATCTTGGTGCTGCTCCCCATGTTATCGATGCTATAGAGCGATCTCTCCACGATCCTCACACCCACGGCTATTTACTCCATAATGGTACGCGAGACTTCCGAATAACTGCCGCTAACTGGTATAGCGATCGCTTTGGTGTCCCCGTCGATCCGGAAACGGAGGTTTTACCCCTAATTGGTTCTCAGGAAGGCACGGCCCATCTACCTTTGGCCCTTCTCAACCCCGGGGATTTTGCCCT
>NZ_JASJFF010000710.1:0-2274 GCF_030065435.1 Microcystis sp. M53603_WE2 | reverse complement strand
CCCTAATTTATTAAGAGAAGTAAGAGATTTTGCTAAAGTTTTAGAACATAGAAAGTGATGAAGTCGGGCAAAGTTTACTACCCCAGTAGCATCAGGTGGTTTTTTTCTTCGGGAAATTTAAACAGAAAAACTGTAATGACATTAAACATAGATAAAAAACTATAACAAAGATAGATAAAAACTCAGAATAAAACTATTGACTCAGCAGAAAAAAGGTGGTATGACTGAACTCAACAATAATGGAGGATTTACCCCATGAAAACCAAAAAACTGACCCCCCGCAATGCCGCTCCTGTTCAACGGGAAAATACCGCTACCGTCTCTCGTAATGACAATGCGATCGCCCCCCTAGATTTACTCCGAAGAGGTTCAAAAGGAAATGCTCCTTTTGCGGGCGACGACGCGGAGTAGTCCTCATAATTCTAACACTCACCTCAAAAAGTGTCAAAAGTCTTTTTCTGTCTCCCTTAGCGCACGGTTCGCATCAACGAATTGACGCACAATCCTTGTTAATTCGCGGCTTTCGGATACCGGGCATCGGGGAGGCGGAGAAGCTTCTTGAGCAGGGGAGAGAGGGAGCGGGGGAGTACAGGTTTTTGCTCTTCTGTTGTCTCCCTTTTCCTTGGTTCACGAGTGCTAGAAGATTTAGTCAATGCTACTTAAAAAGTCGGAGATTGTCTTTGACTTCTCTTGGTCAAAAATTAGAGTTTTCAATAAGTACCCGATTGATGTTTCTAACAGTAATTCGCTTATTTTAAGAGCGATTTGGTCTTTGTTGCCTGTGCCTTTTTTGTTGCCAAATTGTTACAAAATTTAATAAAAAAAGCCTTGACAATTGAGTGACTTCAGGTAAAAAACAAGACCAACCTAATGTTGTTAAGACCCAGGAAAAAAGACAATTAAAAAAATCAATGGCGTTAGCTGAAGCGGTTAAACGAGGATTAAAATAGCCTTATTTTTTTATTTTAAAGAATTTAGATACTTATTTACAAATTCAGAAGGCATTAAACATTCAAATTCACCTGTTTGTTGAACCAAAATCTTAATTAACTTATGATTAGCAGATATAAAACATTGAGATTGACCAACTTTTGCCGTTAAATAGACTCCTACATCTTCACGAGGAATTACTCCCAAAGCCTCCATTTCAGCTAACTCAAAATCATCAATCTGGACATAGCAAAACTTTAAGTTTTGCCAGATCCTTCCAATTATTTCTCCACTCCAATCTTTATTTTTTAAACGTTTGGCAACTCTGGTAATTTGGTTAATAAGTTCTTCAGAAATTATTACCCCCACAGGATTATCGTTTGGGGCTTCCCAACCTAACCATTGTAGAATTAAACCTTCAGGACTTTCTAGCTCAACTGCACCGATTAAATGAACATTAGTGTCTAAAAAAATTAATTCAGGAATTTTCTTCATTGTATTGAATCTTGTTTTTGTTGACGTTCTTGAGATATTTCCCGTTTAATATCTTGGACAAGATCAACAATTTTCTCTCTTGAATCATAACCTGCTTCGGTCAAAGATTGTTTTAACTCCTGTTGTAATTGTTCTGCTGACATTAAAGGATGTTGTTGATATTTACTGATTTGTTGCCAAAAGTTATTAATCTCTGTTTCTGTTTCTTCCCAAAGAATGATAACTCTTACTGAACTGGGTGGAGTCCCTTTAATTGGGTGGTCTAAAGATAATTGACCTACCTTATCGATCTTTCCAGTAGATTGAATTGCTTTCATAGTTATAAAGATTTTTGCCAACGACTTTTATTGGCATGACCTATTCTATCACTACTTCACTCAGACAAAATCTCACCAAGAAATATTTGGTAACAAATTATCACAAAAAGCTTGACAAGTGCTTAAACATCAGGTTAAACTCCCCGTCAAGTCAAATTTCACCTTAAATTCTGGAGAGGAACGTCCTTTTGCGGGAGACGACGCAGAGTAATCCCCCTGATTCTAGCACGAACCTCAAATCAGGTCAAAAGTCTTTTTCTTCTTGCCAGGGCGCACGGTTTGCCTCAATGAATTGACGTACAACCCTAGTTAAATTCAGGGCTTTCGGAAGCTTCTTGAGCGGGGGGCGGGGGAGTACAGATTTTTGAGCTTCTGTTGTCTCCCTTTTCCTTGGCTCACGAGTGCTAGAAGACTTAGGTTCAGGGAGATGAACCCGTCTATCTCGCAGTCTGTCCAAAATCTGTTAAAATTATAAGATGCTAAAAAGTCTGCGCTATAATACTCAGCTAGGATGATATAAAAGTAATTATGG
>NZ_JASJFF010001216.1:0-2881 GCF_030065435.1 Microcystis sp. M53603_WE2 | reverse complement strand
CCGTACCCTACAAAGAAGGTTAGGAGAAGAAGGTTTAACCTATACTCAGGTAGTGGAAAAAATTCGTTTTGAGCAAGCAGTTTTGTGGCTGCAGGAACCCCAGATAAAATTAATTGATATTGCCATGGAATTAGGTTACAGTGATACCGCCCATTTTACTCGCGCTTTTAAGCGTTGGACAGGATTATCACCTCGGGATTTTCGTCGTCAAAAATTGGCTAATTATCAATAGACCTCTAGAGGAGGGGTAGGGGCCAGTGTTCTCGGAGTCTGGACAAGAAAACACCAAGAGATTGAACAAAATTAATTACACCTATGGAAGGGACTATTGCAAGAGTGCCTATCCTAACCAAAAAATTAAGGCTCTCTTGGTTTAGCTTGGTTAAATATGGCCTAGCATACAGTTTTTCTCAGGTGATCCCAGAAAGATTAAGGATAAACCACGGAGGCACAAAGAACACAGAGAGGAAGACAGATTCGAGCGGTAAAACTTATCACTTACATTCCAGCAGAGGATGTCAGCTTGTTCCAAATTCAGGCGTTGAGAAGTTTATGCCACTTTTCTGATCGGCTTCTGGCAAAAGTCAAAAAGTAATCAATAATGATATGCAAGGGTTAATTATTGCTCCTATGGCAACAGTGCCTCTTGCCTGACTTGCACCAGAAGTCTGTTTGTAGCTTCGGAAATTGTCAAAACCGAGATGTAGTTACTCATTGAACACCACAAAGGCTAATATATGGAGTGTTATTTATGAGCCATTTATCCCTATCCGAACAGATTACTGAGGAACTTCTGGCAATCCTGATCGAAGAAGAAGTCACCTATCCCTGGGATGTAACCGCTGTTGAGAGTCATGATCCCTTAGACCTGACAGAAACGCCCTTTTCTCTGTGTGAAGGACTAGAAGCGACGGCGATCAAAGCACAAGCTGATAGATTCTTTAACAGTTTACACCAAAAATTCCCGACAGTTTCCGTTTCACCCCGGTCTAATATCTTTGATAAATTTGCCTCTTTATTGCCGGCCGAACATTTAAATCGTCTAGTAGAAAGCGCTGAAAATCTAGTTGATAGTCAATTAGACAACCTTGATCGCCTTGTTGTTTGTCTTAGCGATCTCTTTCCCCAATGGTCTCCAGAAGATTTACAGGTTTTTGCTCGTCCCTACGCCTATACTATGCGTAATGGCCAGAGCGAAACGACTATCGAAACCGAAAATTGGCAAAATCTTTCCGAAATTGAACAAATTCGCCGGAGTGCAGCCATTGCCAGCCAGATTTTCCGCGACTTGTCTTCTCCTGAATAATCATCTCATTTTATTTTGCACGACTACATTAGGTTACACTTCATCTTTATGAGAAACGCTATATCTCTTTATCTGATTTTTTGCTTTTTGTTTCTACCCGTCAGAAAGATTCTATAACTTGTGATTAACTTTGAAAGCACTTTTTAGGGTTGGATGCGTCTGATGACGCATCCTATATTTTCAAAGTTTCTTACATTTTGCTGAGAATACGCTGGACTATATCCATTCCCGTGAAGGCTTGCCAGCCAAAAAGACCTAAAATGACGGCATTAAGGGTAATATGGGTGATTCTGGCCAATTCATTGCCTTTTTGCATTAAAGGTACTAAAGCGGCACTGATCGAGATTAAACCCACCATCCCTAAACCCGCCAGCAGATGGGGACCGACAAATAATTTACCGTTATTAATATAAGTCACCGCCATACCCCCGATCGTCCCCAACACCATTAAAGCGAGGATTAGGGAGCCAATTTGATAGTGTTTAGTGCGAAAATCCTTGGGCAATAATTCTTTTTTTAGGTCTTTATCTGCTGTACGCGTCCGTCGCCATTGTAGCCCCGAATAGAGGGCATAGATAGTTAATCCTAATAAAACCCACATTAGAATGGGATGGCCAAATTGTGACCAAGTTTTTACGGCACTGGGAATCTCGAAGTTCATAGTTGTCTGTTCTCATCAAAGATCGCTTCTTATTGACACTCCCGTCACTAAAAGCGAGGGATTCTTGGTTCATAGAGTTTCCCTAATCTGACAGGACGTATCCAACATTCGCCAGAGGGAATCTCTCCCCCCCAACCGACGTCGGGGGGTCAAACGGTTTAATCTTTTTTCCGCTTGGCGATAGTATTGCGGTATTTCTACCGTTTCCCCATCACTATTAGCGTAGAAAACTTTTAAGCCTACATCCAATCCTACACATCTTTTAGTCGGTTCTAAGGGTTTTGCCTATTCCCGAATATCAACGCTAAGGCAGAATTGGACATAGTAACCGTCTGCTCGTTTAACAATCCTAACTCGTTTAATTTGGTCTATAGGGTAAAAGTTTAAGTCTCTAGTTCCTTTCAGTTTAACCGTGCCAAGATTTTTCTTATCTGTGAAAGTAATTTTTTTCTATCCTCCGATAGTTGACCGCCACAGTTTTTATATTCCACAGAACGATTATTTTTCTGAAACTTGGGATAACCTTTTTTACCTTTTATTTTTTTCTGACAATTGTCATAGAAACGGGCAATCGCTGACCAGTCCCGTTCTGCCGATGCTTGTCTAGCCGTAGAATTTAGAGTATCGACAAACTTGAACTGTTGGGCGAGAACTGCACAATATTTATTGAGAGAATATTTATCGATTTTGTCTTCTCTCTTGGCATCCATCCAAAGCCTTAATGCTTTGTTTCTGATGAATTGTACTGTACGAATAGCTTCATCTATGGCAGAAGACTGACTTGGTTTGACCACTGCTTTCATTTCTAAGATAATCATTGTTTATCGACCTCAAACAACTTATTTTAAGTTAACCTATACAGCAGAGATTGTCAAGATTTTAGTCGTGCTTCGCTCTTTTATATTGGTCGGGGT
>NZ_JASJFF010000414.1:0-6043 GCF_030065435.1 Microcystis sp. M53603_WE2 | reverse complement strand
GCTGTGTATAGAGAAGTTGCGAATTGTTAACCCTAGCTTTGCTAGGAAAATAAAATGTGATATTGTGACCACAAGGCCGTGAAAAACGGCCAGGTTTTCAGTTTTTTTAAACATCAGGTCGCTACATTCTACAGCTATTTTCGCTCAAAAAAAAACGATTTTCTAGGCCTTTCTATGACTTATCTTGTTGAACATCCTTCTACAACCTTTTATTCCTATACCGATACGGGGGTCGATCCCCTGAAAACCGCTCACGGAGTTTATATCACGGTTCACGGACATTTTTACCAACCACCGCGAGAAAATCCCTATCTAGACAGAATTGAACGGCAACCGAGCGCCCATCCCTTCCATAATTGGAATGAACGCATCCATCACGAGTGTTATCGTGCCAATGCTTTTGCGCGCATTTACAATGACCGGGGGGAAGTGATCAAAATAGTTAATAACTACGAATATCTCAGCTTTAACATCGGGGCTACCCTCATGTCATGGATGCAATCCCATGATCCCGAAGTTTACCAACGCATCCTGACAGCGGATCAAAAAAGTTGTCAACGCTTAAACGGTCATGGTAACGCCATCGCCCAGGTCTATAATCATATCATTCTGCCTCTAGCCAACAAACAGGACAAATACACCCAAATTCGCTGGGGAAAAGCCGATTTTCAGCATCGTTTCGGCCGGGATCCCGAAGGAATGTGGTTAGCGGAAACAGCCATTGATTTAGCCACAGTGACAGCTTTAATCGATGAGGGGATTAAATTCACCATTTTAGCCCCTTCCCAGGCCCTGCGCTGTCGTCCTTTCCCTAGCGACCAGGATCCTCATCCCCAATGGCACGCGGTGGCCGGAGGTCAAATCGATCCCACCCGTCCCTATCGCTGTTACATCCCCGATGGTCGTTATCTGGATATTTTCTTCTACGATGGTCCAATTTCTCGGGATATGGGCTTTAATGATGTCCTAGCCAGCAGTGATTTTCTCGTCGGTCGTCTGGGACAGGCAATTAAAGGGGATCATCGTCCCTCCCAGTTAATCAGCGTCGCTACCGATGGGGAAACCTTCGGCCACCACAAACAGGGGACAGAGAAGTGTCTTAGCTATGCTTTTACGGAATCTTTCCCAAAAAACGGCTGGACAGTCACCAATTTCGCCCATTATCTCAGTATTTGCCCCCCGACTTGGGAAGTGGAATTAAAACCCGTGACCGCTTGGAGTTGTGTCCATGGCGTAAATCGTTGGCAGGATGACTGTGGTTGCGGGGGAGGGGGAAATTACCAGCAAAAATGGCGTAAACCCCTGCGGGAGTCCCTAAATTGGCTCAGAGATGAGTTGATTAAGGTATATGAGATTCAAGGACAGGAATTTTTCCGCGATCCTTGGCAGACAAGGGATGACTACATTGCAGTTATTTTAGATCGATCCCCAGACGCGATCGAACATTTCCTCGCTGTGCATCAAAGTCGTAACCTGAGTAAAAGCGAGAAAATCGATGCTTTGCGTTTATTAGAAATGCAAAGACAAGCTTTATTGATGTTTACCAGTTGTGGCTGGTTTTTTGAGGAAATTTCTCGACCTGAAGGTACGCAAATTTTGAGATATGCTGGCCGGGCCCTGGAATTAGCCGGAGAAGTGGCTGGAATTCAATTAGAAATGAATTTCCTCAGTCGTCTAGCTTTCGCTCCCAGTAACGTTAAGTTATATCAAGATGGGGCCGATGTCTATCGACAATTGGTCACTTCTGCGCGGGTGGATTTGGAACAGGTGGCGGCCCATTACGCCATTAGTTCCCTATTTACCAATTATCCCAGTCATCATCGGATTTATTGTTACAATACCCGTCAATTAGATTATCAAAAACAAGCGATCGGGTCTTTAACTTTAGCAGTGGGACAGGTGGAATTAACCTCGGAAATTACCCAAGAAAGTGAACATTTTGTCTTTGCTGTTCTACATTTAGGAGGTTGGGATTTTTACTGCTGCATTCAACCGTTTAACAGTCGGTTAATCTATACCAATCTTAAGGATCATCTCTTTGAATCTTTACAACAGGCCAGTGTTTCGACCATGATCGTAGAAATGGGGCGCGGATTGGGAGAAAACTTCTTTGCTTTACCCCATCTTTTTGCCGATGAAAGACACCGGATCATGCAGAAGGTGACAGCCGAAACTAAAAAACGTCTCGATCAATTATACACCCAAGTTTATCGGGATAATTACGGCATTTTAGCGGCTTTCCAACGGGATGAGCTGCCCGTACCTCAAGAGTTACAGGTAGCGGCCGATATTGCCATTTCTCATCGTTGTTTACAGGTGATTAATGCCCTAGAAAAAGATTTTGAGCAGCGGCAAGCAACGGAAAATAATCTCGATCAATTATTTGCTATTGCTAAGGAGGCCAATCATTTACACTGTCAATTAAATATTCCCGAAGCGCGTCAAACCTTAGAAAGTTTGCTCTGGCAATCTCTTGGGAAATTATTACACGATGGTGATCCTTTAACGGCGGAGGAGGATACTCGCTTAATCACCCGTTTAATTGAAGTTAGCCAACAATTAAAGCTAGGATTATCCCTCGATCGCTCTCAGGAATTATACTATTATTACTTCCATGGTCGTCTAGTTCTTAATTCTTTGCGGTCCAATTCAATAGATGCTGCCTGTCCCTGGCCGATGACTCAATTAAAATGGTTATTACTATTAGGACAGGTGTTAAAAGTTGATGTGAGTATTTGGCTGTAAAATCAGTCAAAGGGTGGGCAATGCTCACCCTTTGATGATTAAGTGGGTTAGGCGATGATTGCCCTGGAACTCAGGTTAACCCAGAGACTAAACCCTTAGATTTATAATGGATCATAAGTCTCTCATCGAAGGTTTACATGACTATCACGCCGATTTATGCCGCCTCAGCCGGCACAGCAACCCAGTATCCCGATGCTTTTGGGCGTTTTGGACGCTACGGGGGCAAATACGTCCCAGAAACCCTGATGCCAGCCTTAAGTGAACTAGAAACGGCCTATAATCAGTATCAAGACGACCCCGATTTTCAAGAAGAATTAAATCAACTGCTCAAGGATTACGTCGGTAGACCCAGTCCCTTATATTTTGCCGAACGTCTCACCGCCCATTATGCCAAAGCTGACGGCACTGGGGCGCAAATTTACCTAAAACGTGAAGATTTAAACCATACCGGGGCCCACAAGATTAATAACGCCCTCGGTCAGGTTTTATTAGCCAAACGCATGGGTAAAAAGCGAATTATCGCCGAAACTGGGGCAGGACAGCACGGCGTGGCCACCGCTACGGTTTGCGCTCGTTTTGGTCTAGAATGCGTGATTTATATGGGAATTCACGACATGGAACGCCAGGAACTCAATGTTTTCCGCATGAGACTGCTTGGGGCGACGGTGCAACCCGTGGCCGCCGGGACAGGAACCCTGAAAGATGCCACCTCGGAAGCGATTCGCGACTGGGTAACAAATGTGGAAACCACTCACTACATCCTTGGTTCTGTGGCCGGTCCCCACCCCTATCCGATGATGGTACGCGATTTTCATGCGGTTATTGGTCAGGAAACCCGTCAGCAAAGTCTGGAAAAATGGGGCGGTTCACCGGATATTCTCCTCGCTTGCGTGGGGGGTGGTTCTAATGCTATGGGTTTATTTCATGAGTTTGTTAAAGAAGCTTCCGTGCGTTTAATTGGTGTTGAGGCCGCCGGGGAAAGTATCGCTTCCGGAAAACACGCCGCCACCCTTACCCAAGGTCAACCGGGGGTTCTACATGGAGCAATGAGTTATTTATTACAAGATAGCGAAGGTCAAGTTATCGAGGCCCACTCAATTAGTGCCGGTTTAGATTATCCCGGAGTCGGGCCAGAACATAGCTTTTTAAAAGATAGTGGTCGCGCCGAATATTACAGTGTCACCGACAAGGAAGCACTAGAAGCTTTTCAACGAGTTTCCCGTTTAGAAGGGATTATTCCAGCCCTAGAAACTGCCCACGCTTTAGCTTATTTAGAAACTCTTTGCCCACAAGTGACCGGTAGTCCTCGCATTGTGATTAATTTCTCTGGACGGGGTGATAAAGATGTGCAATCGGTGGCTAAATATTTATCAATGAATGGTTAACAGTTATCAGTTATCAGTTATCAGGCTCTTCTAGGTTCTGTGTGATAAGTTTAACTTACATAGGGTCTGCTGAATAATGGTAAAACCCTTTTAAAATAAGGCTTTTGACCTGTTAAAGTCCGATGTTAAGTGGGTGGGTGGAATTAACTATAAGATGAACGTAGGTTGGGTTGAAGCATGAAACCCAACGCCTGCTCATGTTACGCTACCGCTAACCCATCCTACAAATAATTGTGCCTACCTACTTATATCGTGCAAATGCGCTAGTATTTAACAGTAAAGCCAACCTAGAACGGCGGGGTTTCTGACCCAATTTTTCGATGAAAATTCTTCAGATTGTTCCTTCGATTTCCCTTGTTTATGGTGGCCCCAGTCAAATGGTACTCGGTTTGTCAGCGGCCTTGGCGCAACTAGGCCAAGATGTGACCATTATTACCACCGATTCCAATGGTGACACGGGACAAGCACCCCTAGAGGTGCCTTTAGGGGTCCCTGTTAGTCAAAATGGCTATCAAATCTATTATTTTCGCTGTTCTCCCTTTCGCCGCTATAAATTTTCCCTTGATCTGTTTACTTGGTTGGCAAATAGGGCAAAAGATTACGATATCGCCCATATTCATGCCTTATTCTCCCCAGTGAGCAGTATATCGGCTTCGATCGCTCGTTACCGTCAACTGCCCTATATTCTCCGTCCCCTAGGCACCCTCGATCCGGCAGATTTGCAAAAAAAACGGCAACTTAAACAAATATATGCCAATTTTCTGGAAAAACCCAATTTAGCGGCGGCGGCGGCAGTTCATTTTACCAGTGAGCAGGAGTGTCAAACTGCCGAAAGATTTAATATAAAAACTAAGGATATTGTCATCCCCCTAGGGGTAGATTTTTTTAACCCACAAGCTCTACCCGTGGGTTTTGATCTTCCCGAAAATAAACCGATCATTCTCTATATGTCCCGTCTTGATCCGAAAAAAGGTCTAGATTTATTGCTGCCCAGTTTAGAAAGGTTGTTAGAAAAAGGCCTAGATTTTCATTTTGTCTTAGCAGGAGGCAATCCCCAGGACAGGGAGTACGAAAATCGGATTAAAAATCAGATCGAGCGGTCAATATTGGGCAAAAATACGACAATTACTGGATTTGTCACTGGAGAAGCCAAAAATAGCCTCCTCGCTAGGGCTGATTTATTTGTTTTACCTTCCTACTATGAAAATTTTGGCATCGCAGTGGCAGAAGCTATGGCTGCCGGAATTCCCGTGGTTATCTCCGACCGGGTGGATCTATATCCTGCGGTAGCAGCAGCGGCTGCGGGATGGGTGACAGCTTGTCAGCTTGAGGATTTAACTAATACTTTGGCAACGGCTATCACTAATCCTGAAATTCGCCAACAACGAGGGAAAAATGCCAAGGATTTAGTCTTAAATCAATATAGTTGGTCAGCGATCGCTGAACAGCTGTTAACTGTCTATGAAAATCTAGACAGACGGATTAAGATTTAGGCCATGAGGATAACCAGCACTAAAAATGCCAGTAGGGTTAAACCTGATTGCAGAAAGACGGGAAGCGCAAAAGAGTTCATAACAGTAGCTCACTTTTCTAGGGATGGCTCTACTTCCAATATACGCTTTCATCTCCGCTAATTCCTCATATTTCCGTCCCCAATGTCATCATCTCATCATTTAAGTAGGTAGGCGTTAAAAATTATCAGACACCACCCTTATCAAGGGGGGACTATAGGGTAGGGTTGATTCATGAATCAACCCTACTATGAATCAACCCTAGTACTAAGGGGGGATCGAAGCTAAAATCCATTTTTAATTTAATTATAACCAGCTACTTATCAGTTATCTGTTTACTGTCTTGAGAGAACCATGGGATTAGGAGAAACAGACACCAGAGCCAAATTAATTGACCCCGTC
>NZ_JASJFF010001310.1:0-2040 GCF_030065435.1 Microcystis sp. M53603_WE2 | reverse complement strand
GGAGCGAGAATTACTCGATCGCTCTTTGAGTATTTTACTGGCCCAGGTGTTAAAAGGTTATGGTTATCCGATCGCCTTAGCGGAAGCGCACAATTTAGCGGTGATTAAAGGTGGCGATCGCTTGCGTTTTTTTGCCCTTTTGGAACAACAGATGATTAAAGTCGGTTTACAGGATGTGGGAACATCTTATAAGGAAGCGAGAAAACGCAGTAGTATTGCTTAATTGAGGAGGCAGCAGATGGGGAGTGGTCACTGATAACTGGTCACTGATAACTGATAACTGATAACTGGTCACTGATAACTGGTCACTGATAACTGATAACTGATAACTGAAAAAGGTGGGAATTACCCACCTTAAACTTGATTTTTGCCGAATTTTTCTAGCGACTGCTACGATCTTGGTCTAAGACGCTGACGGGGAAATTATTATAACCAACGTGATGTTTGCTGGTTTTCTGAATTTCTTCTTTGATTTGATCTAGATCAACATAGCGATCGGCTACATTAATTAAACTATCACTGGTCATCGATCGCAAACTAACCACTTCCACCCGCGCACCACGGTAACTGACGGAATCGGCAGCATAGGCCAAATCCCCATCACCACTGACAATTACTGCGGTATCATAGGAACCCACTAGCGCCATTAAATCCACGGCAATTTCCACGTCAAGATTGGCTTTTTTGGAACCATCGGGTAATTGTACTAGATCTTTAGCGATGACTCGATAACCGTTGCGACGCATCCAGAGGAGAAATCCCTGCTGTTTTTCGTTAGTGCGATCAACTCCAGTATAAAAGAAGGCGCGCAAGAGACGAGAACCAGCAGTTAAACGGCAAAGTAATTTGGTGTAGTCAATTTCGATACCTAATTGCAGGGCCGCATAAAATAAATTAGAACCATCAATGAAAATCGCCACACGACCGCGATTTTCTAGCACTTGTTCGGGGGTGAAGACTGGGGCCGTGTCATAATCATCAAACATTTTATTTTTCCTCGTTTGTTAAAAGTTTAGTGTTGGGTGTTTGCCAGTTGTATCCCAAAGGACAACAGACCTTAAAAAATAGAGTTATCAAAAAATTCCTTTAGGAATCGTTTAACGGCAGTTCTAGTTTAGAAAAGATCGGTTCAGGTGTTCCTAGTTGTGGATTTGTGGGTAATCCCCATTGACAGTGTTGGGAAAAAGAGACACCATCAGGGGAGTTTTCCCCATCCTCCGACCTGAAAGTATTAAAATCAATAACAAAACCTAGTTGTTGATAAATTTTACTGCTCAAGGTCGGTATTATCGGTGAGAGTAGGTAGGCAGAGAGTCTTACTGATTCCAAAACTGCGTAGAGGACTTGTTCTACCGCTGCTTGTTGTTTCTGTTTAAATAAACTCCAGGGCGCACTCTCATCGATAAACTTGTTACTAGCGCGAATTAACGCCAATATTTCCTCACAGGCTTGATTAAATTGTAGCGCATCATACTTCTGTTCAACAATGACCCCTAGATTGATCCCCATATTCTTAAGACGATTATCGTTGGGGATATCTACGCCAGTCAACTGGGGAGGGATATTTTGGCAGTATTTTTTAACCATGCCTAGGGTGCGATTGAGGAGGTTGCCTAAATCGTTGGCTAAATCCGCGTTAAGAATATTAACAAATCTGGTTTCCTGAAAATCGCCATCCTGTCCTAATTCAATCTCTTTGACGAAATAGTAACGGACGGCATCGGCCCCATAGCGCTCAACCAAATCGAAGGGATCGAGGGTATTACCGAGACTTTTGCCCATTTTCCGCCCGTCTTTGGTCAAAAAGCCATGGCCGAACACTCTTTTGGGCAAGGGTAAACCCGCCGACATTAGCATAGCCGGCCAATAAATGGCATGGAATCTTAATATATCTTTACCGATCAGATGCAGATCGATCGGCCACCATTTGGCCAAGGCATTTTCTAGGGTGGGTTCGTCTTCGGGGTCGAGAAGGGCGGTAACATAGCCAAGAAGGGCATCAAACCAAACGTAGATGGTATGCTGACCATCGTGGGGAAT
>NZ_JASJFF010000760.1:0-4034 GCF_030065435.1 Microcystis sp. M53603_WE2 | reverse complement strand
TGAGCTAAAGCTTTGTTAACTTGTTCGATCGCAATGCCACTGGTAAAGATAGAATCAACAACGAGGAGAGGATAGATCAAAATTTTCTCGAATCCCCGTTCGCGGATTTCCGTTAACACCTGTGCCGGTAAAAAAGGCGCGCAGAAGTTAAACGCTTTGAATACCTCCACCCGATTACCCCATTTTGCCTGTAAATTGCGCTCGATTTCCTGTCTTTGATGCTCGAAAATGTGGTTATGGGGCGAAATAAAGTGATTATGCTGGTGCTGCCATTCGTGTAGGTCAAATAGGGCCAATAATTTCGCTAGGGGAGGATAAACCCAAGTCGGTACAGGAGCGAACTTAGCCGTCAGCAGATTTAAGGCCTGTTCATTATAGTTGGCAAAGTCCTCATAACTCTCCACTTCCCCGTATCCCATCAATAATACCGCCACTCGATCGCTGTGGTTGTGGGTAGCGGCTAACTGTTGTTGATCTGAAATGGCAACCACGTTTTTAACCCCGATTTTCTAAGTGAAAAACGCTATATCACTGGGATAGTAGCACTTTTCTATCCTATCCCCTAGCACGGGATAGACCGCTAAAAATTTATAACCTCTACAGAATCATACAGATTGCTTATCATCCTCATTAATAAAACGAGATGTAAAGAAACTTTAAATAATGTTAAGATCGTTGTAGTCCCACCTATGAGAGATATGACAGCAGGCGTGTTTGGTAGCTTACCTTTTCCCAATCAGAGCGGCGATCAACTCATCAGTAAGGCGGTGAGTGCTGCGATCGCTGCATTATTCAAACGGACAGGCAAGCTGAAAGCCACTGTCCGCGCCGAACCCGTGGCCAAATTACTGCAAGGCAGTATCGACGGTTTTGACTTTATCGGTCAGTCGATGCTGATGTACAATGGCCTACGCATCGAAGCCATGGAATTGTATGTACAAGCGGTGGCGATCGATTTTAGTGCCATTTTTACCGGACAGGTAAAACTCCGTCAACCGACGCGGGCCACTTTGCGGGTAGTTTTAACGGAAGAAGACTTAACCACCTCTTTTAATACACCTTTTATTGTCGAAAAACTGCAAAGATTAGAGTACGAAGGTAAATCAATTCACTGTCAGAATACGGAATTAATTCTCAATGACGATAAAACTTTAACTCTGAAAAGTCTCATCAAATTGGGAGAAGAAGAGCCAATTCTTCTAGAAATGACCACTGCTGTGGTTGTGGAAGAACGGCGAAAAATTCAATTTGTTGAGGTGGTTTATCAAGGGGACGAAAGATCGAAAGCTTTAGGAGAAGCTTTAATCAGCCACGTTAACAACCTCATGGATTTAGATAAATTTGCCCTCGATGGTACCCAATTAAGAGTCGATCGACTACGTTTAAAAGATAAACAGATCATCTTTTATGGCATCGCCGATATCGAGCGTTTTCCCCAAAGAAAATAGGCAATCATCAACGGGTCTAAAAATATCAAGAGTTTTACAGACTTTACCCTAAAAATGAAGTATAACCTAATTTGGTATTGACTCCTGAATCCTGACTCCTGAATCCCCAAAACGAAAACCTCGTATCTCACCATTGAGATAACTACTGTGGCTTTTAATCGTGCTTGTGGCTACAGGGAGGCACAGGATCGTAACCTCCGGGGTGAAAGGGATGACAACGGAGAATACGCTTAATTGCTAACCAAGAACCCCGCAGCACACCAAAGCGATCAATCGCTTCCATGGCATACTGGGAACAGGTGGGTTGAAAACGACAGGAAGGGGGAAATAGCGGCGAAATAAACCGTCTATATCCCTCAATTAAGCCAATAAAAATTCCTTTCATCAATGTCACCTCGATCGCCTAAACTAAATAGATAGTCAATTTTCGCTTTTGCCACGTGGAACTATCCCACTCTCTCCTATTTTCGATCGGTTTAGTCGCCTGTTACCTAGCTGTTCTGATTCTGATCGCTGAAAAATTAAAAAGTCTTTTCAGTACCGATGGCGAAATTACCCGCAAAGTTGTCCACATTGGCACAGGAAACGTCATCCTTTTTGCTTGGTGGTTAAATATCCCCGCTTGGGTGGGAATAAGTGCGGCCATCCTAGCGGCAATTATTGCTATCCTATCCTATTTTTTCCCCATTTTACCCAGTCTTAATAGTGTTGGCCGCCGCAGTTGGGGAACTTTTTTTTATGCTGTTAGTATCGGTGTTCTCGTGGCTTATTTTTGGCCAATTTCTCACCCCGAATATGCGGCAATGGGTATTTTAATTATGGCTTTAGGAGACGGATTAGCAGCCCTAGTGGGACAAAATTTTGGTCAACATCCCTACAAAATTTTCGGCAGTGGCAAAAGTCTGGAAGGTTCCCTGACTATGTTAGGAGTCAGCTTTCTAGTCAGCTTGATTATTTTATCTTTTGTTAATGGCATTAATCCGCCAATTATTCTAGTATCTTTATTAACAGCGATCGGAGCCACTATTCTAGAAACTTTCTCGAAACTAGGTATAGATAATCTCACTGTACCCGTTGGTAGTGCCGCAATTGCCTATTTTCTTACCCAAATTTTCATCTCAAGCTAGGCTATCTCAGCTTATTCACAAGGGCCGAATCTAAAACCTCATTGGTTAAGCTAAGTAGGGAGGCACAATTATTTGTTAGGATGGGTTAGTAGTAGCGTAACATGAGCGGGTGTTGGGTTTCATGCTTCAACCCAACCTACGTTCTATGTTAGCAATCAGCTTTTTAGTCAGCTGTACCGATAACTGATAACTGATAACTGATAACTGATAACTGATATGACCTTTACTATCACTCAAAACCAAAATCAATATCTTACCTATTGTCTCAAGGATGAAGAAGCTGACGCTTATCTGGAAGTGGTTCCCGCTAGGGGAGGAATCATCACCCGTTGGCAAATTTGCGGAGAAGATATTTTATATCTGGACAGAGAAAGATTCAAAGATCCTAACCTCAGTGTGCGAGGAGGAGTCCCGATTTTATTCCCTATCTGCGGCAACTTACCCGATAATACCTATCAACACCAAGGCCGAAACTATAGCCTCAAACAACACGGATTTGCTCGTGATTTACCCTGGCAAGTGAGCAAACAAAGCACCGAAACTGCCGCTAGTTTAACCCTAGAATTAAACAGTAATGAAGCAACTCGTCAAGTCTATCCCTTTGATTTTCAATTAATCTTTACCTATCAACTGCAAGGAAACAGCCTCAAAATTCACCAAAAAGTTATTAATCTTTCACCCGAAAAAATGCCCTTTTCTATCGGGTTCCATCCCTATTTTCAAGTCACCGATAAAACCCGATTATCTTTTGATATTCCCTCCTCCCAATACCTCGACCAACGCAGGAAAACCCTCCATTCCTACTCCGGCAACTTTGACTTTAATCTCGAAGAAATTGATGCCGCTTTTCCGCAAATTACTCGCCATCAAAGTAGTTTTAGTGATTCCTATCATCAGCGTCAAATTATCCTCAGTTACGATAATCTCTATACAACTATAGTTTTTTGGACTCTGAAAGATAAAAATTATATCTGTCTCGAACCCTGGAGCGCCCCCCGCAACGCCCTCAACACAGGCGAACATTTGAACTACATGGAACCCCAGAGTAGCCGTGAGGCGATCGTGGAAATGCGAGTCAATCAAATTTAAATTACCCCTTGACTTAGCCCAGATAAGATGTTATATTGATGAATCGTGTGCAGAACACGAAACGGGTCGCTAGCTCAGCGGTAGAGCACTCGGCTTTTAACCGATTGGTCTTGGGTTCGAATCCCAGGCGACCCATAAAAACTTACTGATACAGAAAGATTGACTTGTCTTCCCCTGTCTATGGATTAGCCTTGCATACCAGCAGTCCCCAACTAGGACTGGCCCTCTCTAATTTCAGCGATGATAGTCGTCAACAAACTTGGGACTTAGACAGGGACTTATCGAACCTATTCCACCCCTATCTAAAACAGTTCCTAGCCCCGCAAAAATGGGCTGATTTAGCCTTTCTAGCCACCGCTAAGGGGCCGGG
>NZ_JASJFF010001358.1:0-1394 GCF_030065435.1 Microcystis sp. M53603_WE2 | reverse complement strand
GCCGGCTCTGATCAGAGCGCGGGCGGCTCCCCAGAACAGTCTCAGCCTGGAAGTTGGTCACTAGCTAGACACTACCTAACAGCCACAGGCGATAGGCTGAGAGGCCAGAGATGCTGTCGTGGCTTTCATCTTACCTCTCATCGGTTTTTGAGATGTTGCCATTATTGAACTATTTGATGGAGAAGTATCCTTATTTTTAGAACAAATGAAAAATGAAATTTATTTAGGAGATATAGAAGACTCGATCGAATGTCATTTACAGCGTTTATCCGCAACAGAAAAAAATGTGATGCACTGGTTAGCTAATCAAACTGAAGCGGTAGAAAAGTTTCCCAAAACTGGTAATCTTGACCTTTCTCAATCCCAATTTTGGGCAGCTATTCAGTCATTAATGAGACGCTGTTTACTGGATAAATTACCATCAGAAACCTCGTCCTATTTTCCTATTAATCCTGTCTTTAAATCTTATCTTAAAAGAAATCCTAACGATTAGGATTATCTCTTTACAAATAGATGCGATCGCATTTTTATCTTTAACTATTTTGCAAAACTTGTAAGAATAAATTTGGCGATAAAATTTGTGTATGATGATAATGCTTTAGCGGTAAAATGTGTTTTTTATCTAAAGAAACTAGATAATCAGCACCTATTTCGTAAGCGGCTGCCAAAAACATATTATCATTTGGATCAACCTGATCGAGTAGCGTTGCTTGATAAATGCCTTGAATTTTGATAGCAGTATAAAAAATAGCCGTTAAAATCTCCTTAATATCATTTCTGTCAATATTTTTCAGTAATAGTTTTTCAACCAATTCCTCCAATAATTGAGGAGAAATAACTAACTTAAATCTACCCTCTCGCCAATAACGAATAATTTGACAAGGCGCACTGTTAGGATTTTTACTTAACAAAGCTGAAAGAAAAACCGAAGTATCAAGAATAACAAGAGGTGAATCTTGAGCAAACATCATAGTAAATCAGATTCTTCTAAGTTTCCTGAAATTCTCACACAAGCGTCATCAAATTTTTGCCAAACTTCATGATAACAATTATCGGGCATATTTTGAACCTCATTTAATGTTTCCATAATCAAATCTTTGGCCTGTTTTCTATTTACATTTTCTTTTAAAACTTCTAAATGCTTGTGTAACTGTTCTAATAACCATTGTTTATCTTCAAACGAAAAATTTCGTAACTTTTGTTCAAGTTCAATAATTTGAGGGGATATCATAAAATTAACTCCACTTAACATTGAGCTATATCATAATTCTAACAACAAAAAAGCACCCCCTTGCGGGAGTGCCTTTTCGTTCAGACTAGGAATTAACCATTGATAGCAGGAGCAATCAGAGCTACAGGAGCCTGTTCACCACTAGCCAAGTCTAAGGGGAAGT
>NZ_JASJFF010000789.1:0-3317 GCF_030065435.1 Microcystis sp. M53603_WE2 | reverse complement strand
TCGAGCAGCGACCCCGAAATAGTGGTAATAGTATTGAAGGAGTGGTTTTAAAAGTGATGATATGACTGACCAGAATGGCGTGTTAGTAGAAGAACAAAGCGAGGATATTACCCGTAAGATGAGTCAATTAGCCACCGAGTCGCCGAAAAATCAATTACAGATTCTGACACAATTAGCCGGGGCCGGAGAAGGTGGCCTAACCGTATTGAGAGATTTTTTGTTGGCCAAGCAGCCGACTCCTGTTAATCTGGTGACAGGTAAGGCCTATCAATTGCTCTATCAAGATAATAGCGCTCAGAGCAAGGAATTTTTAGCTAATTATTTTCCCACGGGGGTTGTTCCCCTCGATAGTGCTAAAGGTATCGATTATCGACTTTTACAGGAATTATTGGCTAAACAGGATTTTCAAACTGCCGATAGTCTTACCCGTCAAAAACTCTGTGAATTAGCAGGAGAAGGGGCAATACAGAGGAAATGGGTCTATTTTACGGAAGTAGAAGCTTTTCCCAAGGTTGACATTCAGACTATTGATAATCTTTGGTTAGTTCATTCGGAAGGGAAATTCGGTTGGTCGGTGCAGCGCAAATTATGGCTCGGTGTCGGTCAAGATTTCCCGAAACTCTGGCCGAAAATTGGCTGGAAAAATGGCAATAATTGGACAAAATACCCGCAGGAATTTATCTGGGATTTAAGCGCTCCCGTGGGCCATTTACCCCTGTTAAATCAACTGCGCGGGGTGAGAGTGGCCGCCTCTTTATTCTCCCATCCCGTCTGGAGTGAAAAATAGATTAGCGATAGTAAAAATCGTAGTTTTTTAGGGCATTCAGTCGGGCTAAATTGAGACGATAATGATAGCCTAGTCTTTTTTGGAGGGGTTGCCAAAAATCTTTTTTAATGGGAGGTTGATAACTGGCATCAAGGTGATTGCTTTTATTTTTGAGGATTAACCAAGCTTCACCGGTATCTACTGTCCACCCGACTTTTGCTGCCGCTAGTCCCATAATACTGCCTTCGCCACTGTGCATTCCTTTCATTTCTAAATAGAGTGCTATCTTCCCCCAAAAATGCAAAAACTCTTGCTCTTTCCCTCCATCTCTAGTGACTATAAATAAAGACTCTCCAATCCAATTTACTTGTTCACTCGGAATTCCTAGTTTTTCAGAAACCCTGATTAAATTAGGTAAATCCCGAGGACGATATTTTTTATTATGCTCAACCATACTCTGATGACAACCAACGATACCTGGAGTAAAATCAAGATTGTCCGGTAATGATTCTATTAGTCTTGTATCCGCATCGATAAAAATAGCTGTCGGAAATAACTTTAAACTTTCTTCTAGAACAAAGCGTTTATCATTATAACAATGTAAAATACCTTTTTGAGTATGTTTAAAAGCCATAACATTGGGACTATTATCAAAATACTGAGGGGCATCAGTTCCCACCACTAGACTGCTCTGAGGGGCGTATTTTTGTAAATCTTCAGCCAAAGTTTTAGTTAATTTTTGATACTTTTCTCTTAGGGCTAAAGTGCAAAAACAATAATTTGCTGTCGGCTCGGAAAGATTCATCATAGACCGTTAGTATTGAGAATTTTTCCCCCCAGTGTATCAGCTTTCTACATTTTCGGGACGATTTCTTGTAAGGCCGCTTCTAGATTAGGATAACGATAGTCAAAACCGATCGCTTGAGTGGCTTTTGGCAGCACTTCTTGACCTTCTAAGACGATTTTTGCTCCTTCTCCCAAGAGAATTTCGAGGGCAAAATCTGGCACTGGCAACCAAGAAGGACGATTCATTACTTCCCCTAAAATCTGACAGAATTCTTTCATCCGGACGGGATTGGGTGCAGTAGCGTTGAAAGTACCGCTAATTCCCTGGCGATCGAGACAATAGATAATTAAATTAATTAAATCATCCCGATGAATCCAAGAAAACCACTGACGACCGCTCCCAATCGGTCCGCCGGCAAAAAGTTTGAAGGGTGGGATCATTTTCCCCAGGGCCCCCCCATTGCCTAAAACAATACCCGTGCGAAGAATGACTAAACGAGTGCCGTAATCTTTAACTTTTTGGGCTGCTGTTTCCCACTTTTTACAGACATCTGCCAGAAAATCGTCACCGGGAGGGCTATTTTCGTCAAAACTAGCGGTTTCACTGGTTCCATAGTAACCGATCGCCGAGGAGTTAATTAAAACTTTCGGTTTCTGGTCGGCCAGTGCGGTCGCAACGCGCTCGCTACGCGAGATCGCCTCGACAATTTTCTCGGTGCCGATTTCCCGACTAGCGACGATTGCTCGTTTTGCTTCACCGGTCCAGCGTTCCGAAATCGGTTCTCCCGCTAGATTAATCACCGCGTCACATCCGCAAATCTCTTTTTGCCAATCCCCCGATTCTGTGGCGATATAGGGAATAATCTCTATCTTAGGATAGATTGACTTTGGGTAAATTCTTCGGGCTTTATCGGGATTGCGAGTCAAAATTAGGATGTCATCGCCGCGATCATAGAGTTTGACCACCAATCTACTACCCACAAATCCCGTCGCCCCAGTAATCGCTATTTTCATGGTTTCTTGACTAAATTTATCCTTATTTTAGCTGGTTTTTGGCTATCAGAGTTCAGGAGTCAGTCCCGATGAAAAAATTTTCACCCCCACAGATGAAAGATGTTTCTTTCCCTACACCCCACACCCTACACCCTCTTTCAAGTCGGTAGTCAGGAGATTATTTTTATTTGTTCTCCCCACACCCTACACCCCACACCCTACACCCCACTTCCCACTTCTCACTTATCCTGATACCCCATCCCGTTAGCGGCTGCATAACGATTCATAAAGCGCAGAAAACGCTCCCAGTGTTCATCGGTGATTTCAAAACCACATTCTACCCGTTGAATTTCATCTCCTTCATCTCCTCCAAAAATAAACTTAGTCGAGTTGGGAATAACTATAATCACTCCTTCCTCATCGGTGAGACGGAGATCGCCGTAGGTGCGGGTGGTGAAACTTTGGAAACGTTCGATCGCTTTCAGGGTTTTAAAAGTCATCAGGACATTGCGAATCCCGGTACTTTTATTTTTGCGGAGACTAACACCGCTTAATTCTTCTGATAAACCGACAAAAAACTCGATCGTGGGAGTGGTCATAGGTATAGCTATAAAATTTTAGTTATTGATTTTGGCTCTTCGGTTTGTGTTATGCAATGGACGGGGGTTATAAGGGATGGAACCCTTATATAGAAAGGCATTTAGCGATTTTTGTCAATTATTTCTTATCTAGAGCGAACTAATCAATTAAGTCTCTTGCCAGATAAGGATTT
>NZ_JASJFF010000133.1:0-2331 GCF_030065435.1 Microcystis sp. M53603_WE2 | reverse complement strand
TAGGAAAGCATGGGGATGAAGGTATGATAGCGAGATATGTAAAAGAACAAGATAAAGAATACCTGCAGCTACACCAAAATCTACAATTGAGTCTATTTTGATTCTGATACCCCGTCCGCTTGCGGCGGGGTAGTTCATTTTTAACTTTCATATTTGTCTTTAGGTTTAATATTCACGATTATAGATAATTGTGGGTAATTTGATCAAGTCCCAAACTATACATTCAACTTTGGTTAAGTAGGGAGGCAGAATTATTTGTAGGATGGGTTAGCGGTAGCGTAACCCATGCAGGCGTTGGGTTTCATGCTTCAACCCAACCTACGTTCATCTTATATTTAATTCCACCCACCCACTTATCAAGGTTACTTACAGAAATTATAACCTTTCCAAGGCTTTTCTCTCTTTTTCAGTCACTTCTCGCCATTGACCGGGTTGTAATCCTGTTAAGCATAATTTATTGTTTTTGTCAATAGTAATGGCTGTTCTAATTAATCTTAAAGTCGGATAACCAACGGCAGCCGTCATCCTTCTTACCTGACGATTTCTTCCCTCAGTTAAGGTAATTTCTAACCAAGCGGTGGGGACAGATTTTCGATAACGAATCGGTGGCTCTCTGGGGGGTAAATCTGGTTCAAAATCTAGTAAATTAACTATTGCTGGTCGAGTGCGATAATCCTGAATAGGAAGACCTTGACGCAATTTTTCTAAAGCGTTTAGGTCTGGAATTCTTTCGACTTGTACCCAATAGGTACGCGGATGAGCAAATTGACGATGACCCAAACGATGCTGTAATTGACCGTTATCTGTGAGTAATAATAATCCCTCGCTGTCCCTATCTAAACGACCGACAGAATAGATATTCGGGATGGGAATATAATCTTTTAAAGTCGAGCGACCATTTTCATCAGTAAACTGACATAATACATCGTAGGGTTTATAAAAAAGGATATATTTATTCAAAGTAAAAATAAGTCAGGAGATAGGAGTCAGGAAATAGGAGTCAGGAGCTTTTTGCTTTTATCAGTAAAAATCAAACAGTAATCCATGAAAATAAAGCTCAAAACTTGCCACTTAATACTATTCACTGAAAACTAAAATCTGATAACTGATTACTGATTACTGATAACTGATTCAATCCCGTTGATGGGAGAATTGATAAGCACCGACAATCGAGAGAAGAATAGCGACGATTAATAAAATGGGGATAGCGAACCAAGGAAATTGATTAATATCGTAGGCTGCGGCTCTTAATCCCAGACTAGCATAGGTGAGGGGCAAGGAATAAACAATAATTTTTAATGGCCAGGGTAAGGTTTGGGGGTCGAAAAAAGTTGCTCCTAAAAAAGACATCGGCACGATTACAAAGTTATTATACAGACTGACACTTTCGAGGGATGTAACTCGCAATCCGACAATTGCCCCTAAACCGGCAAAGACGGCACAATTTAAGATTAAAACTAATAAAAAGAGGGGATTGAGAAAACTGGCAAATTTTCCTGTAAATAAGATAGCAACGAGAATCACTGATGCAGAAGTCATTACACCGCGCAAAATTCCCGCGAAAACTTTGCCTAAAAATAATGAGAGGGGATGGACGGGAAGTAATAATAATTCCTCGAAGGTTTTACTAAATAAGCGATCGCCACAGATGGAAAAGGTGGTTCCCCCGAAACTGATCGCCATTGAGGACAGGGCCACCATTCCGGGTAAAATAAATTCTAGATAGGAATCGCCGAGTGAGGGTTTCATCGAGCGATCGAGGGCGCTTCCCAACCCCAACCCGAAACCGATAATATAGATTAGGGGAGAAACTAAACCTGTGGCGGCGATCTGAAGGACTCTCGCGCGTAAATCTAGCCATTCTCCCCAAAATACGGTTAAAGTGTCTGTTAATATCGTCTGAGCTTGAGCTAGTTTCACTGGTATTTTGGTTAATTAGTAAATATACTTTTAATAATAATTAATATTTGTCCCCTTTTTCAAGAGTGGCTCATCCCAGTTTAGTAAAATGTAGTAAAATGTAGGGTGCGTTAGACGGCGACAATCTCTGCTTAAACTTGAATCTAACAATCCGTCGTAACGCACCACACCTAGGATTAATTTAATTTGGTGCGTTACGCTACCTACTACTCATCCCAGTTTAGTAAAATGTAGTGGACTGTTTCAGCTAAAATAGGGCAATAGATTTCGGCTTAAAGTCTTAGATTATAGAATTTATAGCATTTTTCTAATACACCAAATTAGCTGAAACAGTCCAGTAGGATGGGTTAGCGGTAGCGTAACATGAGCGGGCGTTGGGTTTCATGCTTCAACCCAACCTACGTTCATCTT
>NZ_JASJFF010000272.1:0-6458 GCF_030065435.1 Microcystis sp. M53603_WE2 | reverse complement strand
GGGAGCAATTTTACCCGGGTTAAAGGTGCAATTAGCCAGTTTAAGGGAACGGACGGCAGCCTTACCAGAGGTGTCCTTACCGGAAAGATTACCGCAGATGTGGGCAAAAGAAACAGCAGAAGGGATAAGAAGTGGGATAATCTATACAATTTTGGCGGGAATAGAAAAATTCAGTCTGGAATGGTTAAATTTATATCCAGAGAGCGGGATAATTTTAACGGGGGGAGATGGGGACTTAATTAGGGATTACTGGCAAGAAAACGCCATTACATCACTCCTAGTGGATAAGACGATCATTTTTCAGGGAATTGCCGCAGTTAAGGGAATCTCCTCGGGTTTAATTGACAAAGGCGAACATATCTAGTAAAGTCGGGGAAAGTTTTCCCAACCTGGGAAATTTCTCAACAACTAGGCAAAAAATTCAGGATATAGTTATGGCGATCATTCTAGTAACTGGTTCTGCTGGTTTAATTGGTTCCGAATCAGTCAGGTTTTTTTGTGATCGGGGTTATACCGTCGTTGGCATCGATAATAATATGCGTCAGGTATTTTTTGGCGAAGACGCTTCAACGGAGTGGAATCGAGCCAAATTATCCCAAGATTACGGGGATAAATATATTCACCATGCTGTAGATATTCGGGATCATGAAGCTATTGCAGCTATATTTAAAACCTATAGTCATGATATATCCTTAATTATCCACACGGCGGCGCAACCTTCCCACGATTGGGCAGCAAAGGATCCCTATATGGATTTTAGTGTCAATGCTAACGGAACTTTAGTATTATTAGAAAATACTCGTCAACACTGTCCCCAAGCAGTATTTATTTTTTGTTCCACCAATAAAGTTTATGGGGATAGACCGAATGAATTGCCTTTAGTAGAAAAAGAATTACGTTGGGAAATCTCCGAAAATCATCCTTATTTTGCTCAAGGTATTGACGAGTTGATGAGTATTGATGCTTGTAAACATTCTTTGTTTGGTGCCTCGAAAGTGGCAGCGGATGTGTTAGTCCAGGAATACGGGCGTTATTTTGAGATGAAAACTGCCTCTTTTCGCGGCGGTTGTTTAACCGGTCCTAGTCATTCGGGAACCCAATTACACGGGTTTTTATCCTACTTGATGAAATGTACGATGATTGGCAAAGAATACAGTATTTATGGGTATAAGGGTAAGCAGGTACGCGATAATATTCATAGTTACGATCTGGTCAATGCTTTCTATCATTTTTATCAGACCCCGCGAGTAGCAGAAGTTTATAATATCGGTGGTAGTCGCTTTAGTAATTGTTCCATGTTAGAAGCTATTCAAGAATGTGAAGCGATTGCGGATAAAAAGTTAAACTGGCAGTATGTAGAGACTAATCGTATTGGTGATCATATCTGGTGGATTTCTGATGTGAGTAAGTTTAAAAATCATTATCCTGATTGGCAGTTAACCTACACAGTAACAGATATTCTCAAAGAGATTTTTAGTCAAAACGTTAGCCGTTGGTTATAGTAGAGCATTAGATTACTATGTCAAAACTACCTGGGTGTGTGCGTATATGCATTTAAAAAACTGGAGATGGTCAAATATGCTTGCTTCTAAATCATGGACTGAGAAAATATTGTTGTTAATTTTTACAGCTTGCTTAATCCATAGTTTTTGGGGGATTAGCAGAGGCTGGAATAATCCTTTGATAGATGCTCAGGCCTTTCGTCAAACTCAAACGGCCATCTCGGTCTTTTATTTACTCAAAGGTAGTCCTTGGTTGGCCTATGAAACCCCTGTTTTAGGAGTGCCTTGGTCAATTCCGATGGAATTTCCGCTCTATCAAGGAATAGTGGCAATTTTAGTGAAGCTATTCCAGACTCCCCTTGACCAAACTGGTAGATTTGTGAGTGCTTTTTTCTTTTATTTAAGTTTGATTCCTATATATGTAATCCTATCTTATTTACAAGTAGCGCGAGCTTTCCGTTGGCTGTTTTTGAGTTTATTTTTAGCCAGTCCCCTTTATCTGTTTTGGGCCAGAACATTCATGATTGAATCAACTGCCCTATTTTTCTCTTTAGCTTACCTTGCCTGTATTGCTGTTTATTTTCGCTATAAATCGCCAATTATTGCCTTATTAGCCTGTCTTTTTGGAATCGCTGCCAGTCTGACTAAAGTAACGACTATGGCTGGATTTTTAATTTTAGCTTGTGTCTGGATAGGTATTAATTGGGTTAAGAAAGACTCATCTCGTAACTTAGCGAAAGATTTATTGATACCGGTCGTTGTCTTTATCATCATACCCTTCCTTCTGGCAAAAATTTGGGTTAACTTTGCCGATGCCCAAAAGCTACTCAATCCCATGGCAGCAGATCTTATCACCTCGAAAGCTTTGAGAGATTGGAACTTTGGAACTATCGCTCAAAAATTATCTCGGTCAGAGTGGAGAAATTATCTAACTAGGACTCTAAATGACGTTTTTGGCGGATTGATAATCAGCGTTATGGCTTTAGTAATATTACCAATTTTCACCTCAAAAAAGTTACTAAGTTATGGCTTAAGTTTACTATTTATATTGACAGTTGCCATTTTTACCAATTTGCATTTTGTTCATAACTATTATCCCTATGCTAATGCTATCTTTCTCCTCGGTGCTTCTGGATTTACCATCATGGGGTTAATAGAGAAAAAACGGAAAATTTGGCAGTCTGTAGGCTGGTTTTTCCTGGCTTTAATTTTGTTATCACAACTGCAATTTTACCGAGCTTTCTGGTATCCGACAAAATTGCATGGTAAAATTTACTTAGAAATTGCCTCTCAAGTCCAAAGTATTACTTCTCCTGAAGGTGTTTTGTTAATATACAGACGTGACTGGAATTCATTGATACCTTACTACAGTCAACGTCGTGCCTTAATGATTTATAGTAAAGCAAGTGAGGAAGAATCAAAAAATGCTCTCTACGAGTTATCAAGAGCTAATCATCAAGTTGATGCGATAGTTTTTTGCAACGAAACAAGAGAAAACCGAGAAGATAAAAAATATTTAAATAGCCTGTATAATCCTAATGACAAGCCCGTTTTTTCTAACAAACGTTGTGATATATACACAACAAGACACGGTAAATAAGAGATAATTATCTGTAATTTATATTGAGTTGAGTTCCTTATGTTAACTAAAATCTACAACAATAAAATTTTCCGATTTCTCATTGCTGGGGGAGTGGCATTTTTAATTAACTTGTTCTTAATTTATTGGTTCATTGATGACTTGGGATTTAATACCCCATTTCTGAAGAATGTTGCTAATGTTATTTCGATAGAAATATCTTTAATTGCTAGTTTCTTTATCTATAGAATCTGGGTGTGGACTGGGGGAGATTGGACAATCAGAGATGTGATTTTGATACAACTTCCTCTCTATCATCTCTCGGCAGGTTTAGCAATTTTACTGCGAGTTTTTTTGATATTTCCCTTCTTAAATTGGTTGGGAATTAGCCCCGGAGTCAACACAATGATTGGGGTTTTAGTGGGGGCCAGTATTAACTATGTTGCCAGTGATAGCCTAGTTTTTAAACCCAAGAATAAGACTAATGAGACAGAAATGTACTATCCCGAAGGATTAGCACCAGCTTTCGAGATGGACGGTTACTCTCACCCACGTCAATCAAGGGATAACCATGGGGTAAAAACCCTATCAATAATTATCCCTGCTTACAACGAAGAAGATTGCATCGAAAGCACTACTCACTTAATATCCGAACGTTTAGAACGGGATAAAATTGATTATGAAATCCTAGTGGTTAATGACAATAGCAAAGATAACACCGAAGCAGTTCTGCAAAAAATCAACCAAGAAAATCCTCGGATTCGCTACATCAATAACTATTATCCCAACGGTTTTGGTTTTGCGGTACGCTGTGGATTAGAAAATTTTAGCGGGGATGCAGTGGCAGTAGTAATGGCAGATAATTCCGACTCTCCCGATAACATGGTGGACTATTATTATAAACTCCAAGAAGGCTACGATTGCGTTTTTGGTTCCCGTTTTATCAAAGGAGGAAAAGTTATTGATTATCCCATGCACAAGTTATTCATTAATCGTTTGGCTAATCTATTCATTCAAGTTTTATTTGGGCTAAAATTTAATGATACCACTAACGCCTTTAAAATCTATCGTAAGGATGTTATCGAAGGAATCTCACCTCTACTGTCTCACCATTTTAACTTAACAGTAGAGATGCCCTTAAAAGCAATCGTGCGAGGATATTCCTATACGACAATTCCCATCACTTGGCGCAATCGTACCACGGGGGTTTCCAAGTTAAAACTCAAGGAAATGGGCAGTCGTTATTTATTTATAGTTCTCTCTATCTGGTTAGAAAAACACCTTTCTAGAGGCGACTATAAGCGCAAACAGAAAAAGAATCAAGTTGTTTGATAATTATCATCTAGAGGAGTATTTTTGATGACTAGGCAAGTGTTAATTACTGGTGGTGCGGGTTTTGTGGGCAGTTCTTTAGGTTTAGGATTAGCCCAACGTTATCCCGATTGGAAAATTATCGCCTTAGATAACTTAAAACGTCGCGGTTCTGAATTAAATATTCCCCGTATCAAACAGGCGGGAATTGAGTTTGTTCATGGAGATGTCAGAAATGCGGAAGACTTAGAAGCATCCGCTTTGCCAGTGGATTTAATCCTAGAATGTTCGGCAGAACCTTCCGTTTTAGCTGGTTATACTTCCCCCGGCTATGTCTTGCAAACCAACTTAATTGGAACGATTAACTGTTTAGAATTAGCTAGACAAACCCAAGCTGATTTTATTTTTCTCTCCACCAGCAGAGTTTATCCTATTGCCTATCTTAATCAATTAAACTATACAGAAACAGATACTCGTTTTCAGTTATCTGAACAGCAAAATTTACCTGGGGTTTCTGCTTTTGGTATCGCGGAACAATTTCCCTTAGATTTGCCCCGTTCTCTCTACGGTTCCACTAAGTTAGCATCGGAATTGATTATTAATGAATATGGGGATGCCTACGGATTAAGAACTTTAATTAATCGCTGTGGAGTTTTAACTGGTCCTTGGCAAATGGGAAAAGTTGATCAGGGAGTTTTTGCCCTTTGGGTGGCTAATCATTACTTTCAGAAGTCCTTAAAATATATCGGTTATGGGGGTACAGGGAAACAGGTTAGAGATTTTCTTCATGTAGCTGATTTACTCGATTTAATCGATATTCAGATTGCTAATTTAGAACAATTCAAAGGGCAGACTTTTAATGTGGGGGGTGGGCAAGATTTTTCCTTGTCTCTTTACGAAACCACAAAACTATGTCAAGAAATCACGGGCAATAATATCATGATTGAGGCAATTCCCGAAAATCGCACCGGAGATATGCCAATTTTTATCACTGATTCTCGCAAAATCAGTTCTATAACTGCATGGCAACCCCAGCGAGACGGTAGAAAATTAATCCAAGATATTTTTGATTGGATTCACACCTATGAAAAGGACTTAAAAGGTATTTTTTAACTGAACAATTATGCAGAAAAAATCTTTCAAATCACCTGTAGTCGTCAAAGGAATACTAATTATCATTACTGCCTACTTTTTTCTGGCAAATTTGCCTATTATTGATTGGCTAGAAATTGGTTTAGATGCTTCTTGGGCTTTTGCTATTAGTGATGCTGCCCATAAACAGTTAATTTTTGGACAAGATATTATCTTCACCTATGGACCCCTAGGCTATCTGGTTCATGGCACATCTTTAAATCACAACTTTTCCCAAATTATCTATTTTCGCTGGTTGATACACCTTTGTCTATTAGCAGTAGTTATTCTCAGATTATTATTTATTAAGGACTATAGCAATCAAATAGTTTTTGTGCTGTCAATTATTTTTGCTACCCTAGTAGGAAATCCCTACAACAGTATCGGCTTTACTGTTGATTATCAGATAACATTTATCCTTTTGATACTCATGTCTTTTGATAACTTTTTTCAAAAGTACATCAATTATTTGGCTATAGCTATTGGTATGATCAGTGGGTTCTCTATACTCACCAAACTAACTCTAGGAATTTATCTAGCAGGCAGCCTGTTTATCTACATATTTGTTAATATTTTTCGGGGATATTTTCAGAAGTCACCATCGATAGTTATTAAAAATGTTCTCGCTGGTATTAACTTAACTTTAACCATTCCTTCCATTGCCTTTATTTTTCTCTATCCAGCCTCTTATAACCGAGCCTTTATTCACATTATAGTTAATCTTTGCATTGCTGGAGGAGTAGCTTTAACTCTCTGGTTTATTGTCAGATCCCGCCGCCCATCGGCACCCCCCTTATGGTTCTTCGTTACTTGGTATGGTTCGATAGGGGGGCATAAATCGACTAAATCCTTATCTGGCAAGAGACTTAATTGATTAGTTCGCTCTAGAGCAAAAACAATTGACAAAAATCGCTAAATGCCTTTCTCTATAAGGG
>NZ_JASJFF010000535.1:0-10039 GCF_030065435.1 Microcystis sp. M53603_WE2 | reverse complement strand
TTTTTCATGAGAGAGGCCATCTGATTATAGGTCAAATAGCCATGACCATAAATGAAGTTTTGTCGCCTTAAATAATTGGCTGAGTTGTAGAGATTTTTAGACTGCCAAGATAAATTATCTATCTCAGCCCAAAATCGATGTCCTTTCTTGATAATGTGTCTTTCTGCTACTAACATCCGTTGTCTTTTAACTCAGCGTCGGGTTTTGAAGGGTTGTCTTTTTGCCTAGTCTGATAGTTTTGTCTGTACATATTACCATGGTTGACTATATCTGACTATATTTGTATTGAAACTTTACAATACCTTTGAAGAGGTTCAGGAAAATATTAAAGAAGCGATTGAACTTTACCTTGAAGTTTTGCAAGAACGCGGGGAAACCATTCCAGAACCCACAACTAAAGTCGGTGGTTGGAGTGGCTGCAGGAGGGTTCTTGCCGACTACCCAAAAACTGCTGGGGTTTCACTGACGAAGAACAAGGGCGACCTGATCAGCTACGATTGACAGGGCAATCGCACGGGTTGTCTTGCTCTTTTTTCTCACAAATTTAATTTTCGCACAGGTCTAAGTAGGGAGGCACAATTATTTGTAGGATGGGTTAGCGGTAGCGTAACATGAGCAGGCGTTGGGTTTCATGCTTCAACCCAACCTACGTTCATCTTATATTTAATTCCACCCACCCACTTAATTGGTCTATAGTAGTGATTGTGGCTGTCCTTCTAGGTTGAGCCAAAATGGGGGGGTTCTTTTTGGCGCAAAAAATGTCCTTAAAGATGATAACCATCTCCCTTGATCTTTAGGGTCAATTATTGCCAGAAATAACCAAAATAAAGTAATTTCTTGCCATCCCCTTGCATATTTTCTCGAGCGAGCGGCTTTTCAGTCCCGAAAATCCTTACAATAGGAAATGAAGATAGCCTGAAAAGTTGGAGAATATGAATTATCTCATTGCCGTGTTAGCTGATCGCATAGAAGCAGAAGAAGCTGCCGTTGCCCTCGAAAAAGCGGGAATTCCCCAATCTCAAGTGACCATTCTCGGTCGCGGCTATAAAAGTGCCGATGAGTTCGGTTTGATCGATCCCTTCCAACAGGCCAAAAAACGGGCTACTCTCATGGCTTTTTGGCTAATTCCCTTCGGTTTTGCCGGTGGCTACCTTTTTAACCTGATTACGGGATTGCATACCTTTGATTGGGCCGGAGAACCGGGCAATCATATCGTGGGCGGCATTGCCGGGGCGATTGGGGGGGCGATGGGCAGTATTTTTGTCGGTGGTGGCGTGGGTTTATCGTCCGGCAGTGGCGATGCACTTCCCTATCGCAATCGTCTCGGTGCCGGAAAATATATTATTATCGTGCAGGGTTCCGAAAACTTGAAAAATCAAGCGACTCTTATCCTCCGTCAATTTAACCCCGAAAATCTGCAAGGATACGCCCTAGAACAGTGAACGGTTATCGGGAATAAGTTATCGGTCATTTGATTTTTTCCTAAGAATTTTTGATTAATTACCAGAAAACAATGTCACCAAGAGAAGAATTACTAAAGGGTGTCGAGAATCGCGAGGAGATAGCGAAAGTTATTGATAAAGCCGAACAAGCGATCAAGACTTGGGAAATGACGGTGACAGACTTTCTTTCTCCCGCGGTTTTAGCGGAAGTAGAACGGGTTTTTCAGCGTTTAACCGATGTGTCAATGCAAAAATGGGGCGGTTATCCCCAAGCAGAAAGACAGCGCCTCGGTATTGCTAGAGTTGATCTACCTTGGACAGTAACAGATATTCCCCTATCTGCCCTTGATATTGCCGGTAATTTTCTTTTTGATACCGCTAACCACCGGGATTTTTTAGGGGCGATGTTGGGGACGGGTATCGTCCGGGAAAAAGTCGGCGATATAATCGTTTTAGGTGAGCGAGGAGCGCAGGCGATTGTAGTGCCTGAATTGGCAGATTTTTTATCTGCTAATTTGCGACAAGTGCGTTCGGTTCCCGTGAAAACTAGCCTGATTCCTTTGACGGAATTAAAAGTTAGACCACCGCAAAAAAAAGAAATTAATACGGTGGAAGCTTCCTTGCGTTTAGATGCGATCGCATCGGCGGGTTTTGGCATTTCTCGCAGTAAAATGGCCGAGGCAATTAGCGCCGGGGATGTGCGAGTTAACTGGAAAGATATCAGTCAATCTAGTTATAATGTTAAAACCGGTGATTTGATTTCTTTTCGGGGAAAAGGTCGTCTAGAAGTGGGAGAGGTTACTGTGACCAAAAAAGAGCGCTATCGGGTTCATTTAACTAGATTTATTTAGTTTTTTCTGTCTCTAGAATTTGTGATTAGACAGATTAATTGCCATGGCTGAGAATTTCGCCGTAATCGTGCAACTGTGTCAAGTTAGTCCCATCGGTAAACTATTACCGGGGGCGCTTTATGTTCATCGAGAAGCATTACAGCAACTGGATCCTATTCTCCAGAATTACGAACAACAAGCAAGAATTAATCAGCATTTATCCGAGGCAACAATAATTAAATTTAGCACCGATAAACCGAAAATATCCTATCTTTTTTATCCCGATTTTGATCGGGAACCTCACCCAGCTTTAACTAAAAGTTTAGTGGTAGATATGGGGACATTAATCTTGAGTGAATGGAATTATCAAAATGCCGATAATCCGCCCATTTTACACCGAAAAGAAACTTTTGTTACTAGGGACTATCCCCTTTATCAAGAATTCGAGCATCTCACAAAAATCGAGAGTGCTTTAGGACTTTTAAACAGTTCTCATCCCATCGGTACTAAACAGGAATGGCAACGGCTTTTAAGAAAGCATCACCTTGATTTTGCAGGAGATTATTTAGTTTGTAATCTAGAGGGACAAAGGGAAAAATCAATAATAATTGATCGCCACAAAGCTGCTCTTGTTCGCAAAACCCTTTCTCGTCCGGTAAGATTAGCATTAGCGGCGGGATTATTTCTTCCTGAAACCACTTTTTTTGATTACGGTTGTGGTTATGGAGGTGATATAGAACGCATAGCCGAACAGGGTTATCAAAGTGAAGGTTGGGATCCTTATTATCGTCCCGATAGTCCTTTAATTGAATCTGATATTGTTAATTTAGGCTATGTAATTAACGTTATTGAATCCGCCGAAGAACGGCAGGAAGCTTTATTAAAAGCTTGGCAATTAACCCGTCAAGTTTTAATTGTTTCGGCACAGATCCTAATTGATGATAGCGAACGGGGTTTAATGGCCTATGAAGATGGAATTATAACCCGTCGCAATACTTTTCAAAAATACTATCAACAGGAAGAACTAAAACAGTATATTGATAGCACTTTGGGGGTTGATTCTATTCCAATAACTTTGGGAATTTATCTGGTTTTTCGAGAGGAAGAAAAAGCCGAAATTTTTCGTTTATCGAGATGTCGTTCCCGCACTGCCACTCCTAAAATTAAAACCCATCTCAAATGCTTTGAAGATTACGAAGATTTATTGACTCCCCTGATGGAATTTTACACCCAGCAGGGACGTTTACCCGTCGCGGGAGAATTATTACAAGAGGAAGAAATTAAGGCAGAATTTGGCACTTTTAGACGAGCTTTTCAAGTTATTTTACAAGTAACAGAAGCGGAAGAATGGGAGATAATTGCTGATAAAAGACGCGCCGATCTTTTACTTTATTTAGCTTTAAGTCAATTTAGCCACTGTCCGAAAGTACGGGAATTATCCCCCGCTACCCGTGCCGATTTTAAAGCTTTATTTGGCAGTTATCGCAATGCTTGCGCTTTAGCGGAAGAAGTGTTAATAAGTGCAGGAAATTTGGTAGCGATCGCTCGTACTTGTGAAAATAGTTCCTTAGGCAAACTTTCCCGTTATTCCCTAACTATTCATATTAGCGTTTTGGAAAAATTACCGATGTTATTACGCTTATATGAAGGTTGTGCTAGTCAAACTATCGGACGGTTAGAAAATGCTAACGTTGTTCGTTTATCTTTTCGTCAACCCAAAATTTCCTATCTCTATTACCCCAATTTTGATACAGAAATTCATCCGATTTTAGCTACTAGCATGGATGTATATTTAGGTTCGGCTGATTTTAGTTTTCGTGATTATCGGGATAGTCCTAATCCGCCAATTTTACACGAAAAAGAGCTTTTAGTAACGGCTGATTATCCCAACTATGATAAATTGCTTCGCTTAACTCAATTAGAAAAGGATTGGGGATTGTTAGAAGATAGAAAAGCGATCGAACGTTTACAGGGTTGGCAAAAATGTTTAGAGGAGCATTGTGCTACAATCAAAGGCTATCAGATTCTGTGGCGAAAAGATGCTGATCCCTATAAAGTTAGGATTTTACGCGCTAAAATTCAGACCAGAAGAAATCAAAATAAGTCTTCCTGAGTAATTAAGTAAAATAGACGAGGTAATTAATTTTATGATGACTACGATTCGGTTACAAGGATTAGAAGATTTCGAGTTAAAAGCTAATGATCCTGAACAAAGAATGTTTATTTCTGGGGTTAATTGGCAACAGTACGAAACCCTCTTAAAACATTTAGAAGATAGTTCCAGTTATCGCATTACTTACTTAGATGGAATGGTAGAAATTATGGCTCCTAGTCGTCGTCACGAAGTTAGCAAAAAAAATATCGGTAGATTGGTAGAAGTTTATTTAGAATATGCTGAAATTGATTTCTGGGGATTAGGTTCCACCACTTTGCGAAAACAGGAAAAAGAAGCGGGAAAAGAACCAGATGAATGTTTTTGTTTATTTATAGAAAAAGAGTTTCCTGATTTGGCGATAGAAATAATCTTAACCAGTGGCAGCCTGAAAGTTTTAGAAGTTTATCAAAGATTGGGAACTCAAGAGGTTTGGTTTTGGCAAGATAATCAGTTAAAAATCTATTCTTTACAAGAGAATGGCGAATATATTTTAATCCCTAAAAGTGCTTTATTACCGGATTTAAATTTAGAATTATTAGCCGAATACGTCAACCATCCTAATCCCCGTCTTGCTGTCAAAGAATTTCGCTTGCGTTTAACAGAAAATTCCCAGTTATCATAACTATTATCTTTCCATGAGTTCTCAAGTAAAATTTAACCTATCTATCCTAGGGATATTTGTATTTTCTCTAGGAATAAGATTCTGGAATCTCAGTCAGTTTAATACTCTTGTTTTCGATGAAGTTTATTATGCTAAATACGGCAATGAATATCTAATCGGTAAAGAATTTTTCCAGTCTCACCCACCATTAAGTCAATATTTAATTGCTATTAGTATCTGGATTGGCTCCCATTTTCCTGCCGATCCTGAAACCATTAATAATTTAACAGGTTCCCTGCGCTCAACTTTTAGTTATCGCTGGTTAAATGCTTTCACTGGTTCTTTTATTCCCCTAATTATTGGGGGAATTGCTTATCAATTAACCCAGAGAAAAACTGTATTTTTAATCACAACTTTTCTCGCTAGTTTAGACGGATTATTTCTGGTGGAATCCCGCTATGCTCTCAATAATATTTACTTAATTTTATTCGGTTTGTCTGGACAATTATTTTTTTTATTAGCACTCCAGAAAAATTCAAACCTCAATTGGCTATTATTATCGGGAGTTTGTTTCGGTTTAGCGGCAAATATCAAATGGAATGGCTTAGGATTTTTACTGGGAATATTTATTTTTATCGGTATTGCTTGGTTAATAAAATTATTTAATCAAGAGCAGTCAAAAGATCATCTTTGGACAAAGGTAACTAACCTGAGATTAGAGTACATTTTTATCGCCTTAATTGTCTTTCCCCTAGTTACCTATAGTTTGCTGTGGATACCTCATCTTCTCGTCAACCATCAATATAATTTTTCGCAAGTACATCAAGAAATTTGGTCATTTCATCAGAGAATAAAGGGCAATCAATCTGATGTCCATCCCTATTGTTCTCCCTGGTATAGTTGGTTAGTAATGGGGCGACCTGTGGCTTATTATTTTAAGAGAGTAGGTGATAAAATTTATGATGTTCACGCTATGGGAAATCCGTTTTTATGGTGGTTTTCTACCGGAGCAATTCTAGTAGTTTTTAGTCGATTATTTAACCGAAAAGAGCGAGTAATTTCCGCCTATCTTATCTGTAACTATATTGCCAATCTGCTGCCCTGGTTAAAAATTGGTCGCTGTACCTTTCTCTATCATTATATGGCTGCCTATAGCTTCACTTGGATTGCTCTAGCTTGGCTCTTAGCCGATGGTCTAGAAAGTTCCAGTCCTATTTATAAAAATTGCTCGCGCTCGCTGATAATTTTGATAATTTTTGCTTTTATCCATTGGCTACCAATTTATTTAGGCATTCCCCTGTCAGTGCGGGATTATTATCTGAGAATGATTTTTCCCAATTGGATTTAGGATGAAATTAGCGGCAAAAACTGATACAATAAAATCATGATAAAAAGCGATCGCAAGAGTTATGGGTAAACAAAGAATCTTATCTGGTGTGCAACCAACCGGCAATTTACATTTAGGCAATTATCTCGGTGCGATCCGCAATTGGGTGGAGGGACAAAAAGACTACGATAATTTCTTTTGTGTGGTCGATTTACACGCGATCACCGTTCCCCATAATCCCGCCACTCTTGCGGAGGATACTTTAGCAATTGCCGCTCTATATTTAGCCTGCGGAATTGATTTAGAATATGCGACTATCTTTGTCCAATCCCACGTTAAAGCTCATACAGAATTAACTTGGTTATTGAATTGTATCACCCCTTTAAATTGGTTAACCGATATGATTCAATTTAAAGAAAAAGCGATTAAACAGGGGGAAAATGTTGGCACGGGTTTACTCGATTATCCCGTGCTGATGGCTGCCGATATCCTACTCTACGATGCCGATAAAGTACCCGTGGGAGAAGATCAAAAACAACATTTAGAATTAACCCGCGATATAGCCGTTAGAATTAATCATCTTTTTGGGCAACCGCAACAACCAATTTTAAAACTTCCCGATCCGATGATCCGCAAGGAAGGAGCGCGGGTGATGAGTTTAACCGATGGCCGGAATAAAATGTCTAAATCCGATCCTTCCGAGATGAGTCGGATTAATATTCTCGATAGTCCCGATGTCATTGCCAAGAAAATTAAACGCTGTAAAACCGATCTAGTGAAGGGTTTAACTTTCGATGATCCAGAACGTCCCGAATGCCATAATTTATTAACTCTCTATAGCATTTTATCGGGAAAAAGTCAAGACGTGGTTGCGGGAGAATGTGCCGAGTTAGGTTGGGGACAATTTAAACCGATGTTAACAGAAGTCACCATAGAATCTCTGCAACCTATTCAGGAAAAATACACCGAAATTAGAGATGATAAAGATTATTTAGGCACAGTTTTGCGGCAAGGTCGTCTCAAAGCAGAAGCGGTGGCCAATCAAACTCTCGATCGAGTCAAAAATGCCATGGGTTATTTACCACCATTTTAGGGATAATTTTCGGGTGCATCCCCTAATTATCAATCTACTCAGTTGAGATTTTTCAAGGAAAACTCGCTGCTTTATCAGTCAATCTTTAACTCTTGGTGGGGTTCTACCTCCCCATCCAGGGTAAGGGAAGGAGAATGATTACAAAAGTTATTAAATTAAGCACAACTCCAGTGATATTTTGGTAAAATAAGGGCATAATTGAAACTATCAAAATACTTACCTGTCCTTTGAAATTATGGTTGTAGAGTCCCAGGGGAAACAAAAAAAACTATCGTCTAGGGAAGATGAGTCTCGTCCAATTGCCAGCAAGGAACAAAACTCTTATCTAGCAGAGGGAATTGTTGATCATCAATCAACTCAGATTGCTCCTTCCTCCTTACTACAGCCATTTTCTCCAGAGTTAGAAAAAGATAGAGCCAACAAATTTAATTCTCTTAAAGAAATTCTGGTTAGTCATCTTGGTCAACCTTTTTACTCGGACAACGGCTTTATTCTTTATCAAGGAGATGCCACAGACTTTTTGTATAAACTATCTCATAGTGACATAAAAATTGACCTCACTGTTACATCACCACCTTATAATATTGGCAAAGAATATGAACGAGTTCTTTCAATCAATGACTATGTTGATTGGTGTGCTAATTGGCTGCGGCAAATTTATCAGATTACTCAAGATAACGGTGCTTTGTGGCTAAATGTTGGTTATTTAGAAGTACCAGAAAAGGGATTATGTGTTCCGATTCCCTATCTTATTTGGGATAAGTCTCCCTTTTATCTTTTACAAGAAATTGTCTGGAAATATGGGGCAGGTGTTTCTACAAAAAATCGTCTTAGTCCTCGCAATGAAAAATGGCTTTTTTATCTCAAAAATTGCCAAGAATATACTTTTAACTTAGATAATATTCGTGACCCTAACGTTAAGTATCCCAATCAAAAGAAGAATGGTAAATATCGTTGTAATCCCCTCGGCAAAAATCCTTCTGATGTGTGGGAAGTTCCTAAAGTCACTACAGGAGAAAAGCGCAGTTCTAAGGAAAGAACCGGACATCCCGCACAATTTCCTTTAGCAATTGTCGAGAGAATTATACAAGCTTCATCTAATCCGGTAGAAATAATTCTTGATCCCTTTGCTGGTTCTTGTTCCACGGGAATAGCGGCCTTGGGATTAGGAAGAATTTTTGTGGGTTTTGAAATTCGACCAGACTATTGCGAGATAGCTGCCGAGAGATTTAAAAGATTTAAAAAAGAAAGAAGCAATACTTATATTCAAGGCTCGTTATTCTAGATTTTTCGATACAATTGGAGCAATTTATAATTTTCTACGTCAGAGGAAAGACGCGATTGTTGACCTGTAGCTGCCTTTTGCCCAATCCAATCCCCAGAATCAATCCAACCGAAACGAATTAGTTTAATCTGAGGATTAGTAGTATTAGAAAACTTCTCAAAGTTAACTGCTAAATAGTATCCAGACTTACCTTTTTTGCTGTTATTAGAATTTTGAGCATAGCTTCTATTGCCATATATATGTCTAGGATCAGAGGAGGTTTTGACTTCAATTGAAAAAAAGTCATCAGGTATATAGACAATATCTTTATCAGATATACTGATATCTCCTCTCCAGAAATCGGGATATTTTGCTTTTAGTTCTAAAGGAATTAATTCATGAAGTAGAAAACCCATAATTTGAGGTTTAGGGAAGATATCCCTACCAATTCTAAAACCTTTTGTACCTAACTGAGAATTAAAAATTGATTGCCAAGATGTTAAAACAACATCAACAATTGCATCGGTAGATAGGGGATGTCTTTCCACAAGTCGTTGGGTGATAGATAACCAATTACTAGGAGAGACATCTGCATAGGGAGAATTCATCTATAGTTTTTTTCCGGCGTTATTAGATACAGTAACTAATATTAACGCAACCACCTCCCCCTATCCCAACACCTAATACTAAATTCTGTTTAAAAGGTATAGGAGAGTGGGGAACGCTGGATCAGGGAGCAGGGAAAAACAATCCATAACTTGGGAGTTAATCATAGTATTAAAAACGGATTTGGTATGATTAGCCTTTTTTAAGTTGTTTTCGCAGTTTCAAGGATTGAAACTGCGATCGCCAATAAAAGTAGCAGAGTCCGGCAGTTACCCCCAGACTAAGAATTGTTATCCCCGTGAGAATTTCCCACATCCCCGACTCGGTTACTAATATGTTGTAGTATTGTAATAAGAGGATTTTTTTCCTGAAAAATTGTCATATTTGAGGTTTTGATTATGCCTTATACAAATGAAGAAGGTGGACGCTTAAATAATTTCGCCGCCGAACCGAAAGTTTATCAAGCGGCTCCCCCGACTAAATCGCAACAACGTAATTATCTTGTCTGGGGCGTTGCTGCGATCACACTTGTGGGTGGACTGTTAGCCGTCGCTTTTTACGCATCTCAAGCTGGCTAAAATTTAGTCCCTCGTAGTTGCGATTTAGCCCCTTTCACTCCTATTTAGAGCTAAAATCACAACTACTCCCTATTTTAGGGCTTTTGACCCTGAATTAATGCCACTGCTGACTGAGACTTAGCCGCAGTCCCCTGTTTACCCTG
>NZ_JASJFF010001302.1:0-1170 GCF_030065435.1 Microcystis sp. M53603_WE2 | reverse complement strand
GGTGTGGGGTGTGGGGTGTGGGGTTTTACCGATTTTCAGGTGGTCAATTACCTAATTTTCAGGGAAAAAGTCCCAGAATTTTCCCCCCAATCACTCCAAAGGTCGGCACTTTTTGAGGGAAAACAAGTCTAAAAGTCTTATCCAACAAGGTTTTTAGATTTATTCAGCAAACCCTATTTACTCTTTATTTTTTTCCTTGAGATGAGTGATACTTTTCGAGAATTATTAAAAGCGATCGGTAGTGGCACCCATACGGGCAAAAATTTAACCCGTCCCGAAGCGGCAATGGCCACCAAGATGATGTTAACCCAAGAGGCAACCCCGGCCCAAATCGGTGCTTTCATGATTGCCCATCGCATTAAACGCCCCACCAGCGATGAGTTAGCGGGAATGCTTGATGCCTACGCCGAGCTTGGCCCGCAAATAACCCTAGAATCAGCCTCTTTTCAGCATCCGATCACTATTTTTGGCAATCCCTACGATGGACGCTCTCGCACTGCCCCAGTTACTCCGATCACCACTTTAATCTTAGGGTTGGCGGGGGTTCCCGTAGTCCTGCACGGGGGCGATCGAATGCCGACTAAATACGGTATTTCCCTCAGAGAAATCTGGCAGCAATTAGGAGCAGATTTTAGTCAATTATCCTTAGCAGCAGTGAAAGACTGTTTAATCACCACAGGATTGACTTTTTTCTATATTCCGCGCCATTTTCCCCTAGTACAGAATTTTATTCCCTATCGGGAGCAAATCGGTAAACGTCCGCCCATGGCCACGGTAGAGTTAATGTGGTCGCCTTTTGTCGGTAATATTCATCAGATATCGGGTTTTGTTCATCCCCCCACCGAGGAGCGTTTTCGCGAAACTTTTGCCCTGAGAAATATCTCTCATTTCACCACTGTGAAAGGATTAGAGGGGAGTTGTGATTTAGCCTGTAATCGGACGGCGATTATCGGTCTGGGAAATCCCACCGATCCCCCTTCCTTTCAGCGATTTTTCTTAAATCCTCGCGATTATGGCTTCTGTCCTTCGGATTATCCCCTCGAATCTTTAGAGATGCTCACCGCTAAATTAAAGGGTTTATTAGCCGGAGAAAATAACGAATTAACCGATGCGGCAATTTTTAACGGTGGTTTTTATCTTTGGCGCTGTGGAATTGCCCCGGATATCCCC
>NZ_JASJFF010000486.1:0-5622 GCF_030065435.1 Microcystis sp. M53603_WE2 | reverse complement strand
TGTTAGAGAGTTAAGTAATCTGGCATCCCTTCGGCCTAATAATTTTCTAGTTATCCGTCTCCTCCCCCCCCCTATTATCCCCCCGATCTAACCATGAACGCCATCACTGCCATCCAACCGGAAACCCTCACCGCCCTTCCCCGGGCCACGGAACCGAAAAAAGCGTTAGTTTTACCCGATTGGCTGAAAGAATGCCTGATTACCTACGAAAACGACCCCCAGAATCCCGATATCGATTTAATCTCTAGGGCTTTTAATTTCGCCCACAAACTCCACGAGGGCCAGTATCGCAAATCCGGGGAACCCTATATCGCCCATCCCATAGCTGTGGCGGGATTACTGCGGGATCTGGGGGGTGATGGGGCAATGATCGCGGCGGGATTCCTTCACGATGTGGTGGAAGATACGGAAGTCACCCCCGAAGAAATCGAGGCTAGATTCGGTGTCGAGGTGCGTAATTTGGTGGAAGCGGTGACAAAACTCTCCAAATTCAACTTTTCTAGCAAAACTGAACGGCAAGCGGAGAATTTTCGCCGAATGTTCCTGGCGATGGCTCAAGATATCCGCGTCATCGTGGTCAAATTAGCCGATCGCCTGCACAATATGCAAACCCTCGAACACCTCACCCCGCAACAGCAGCAACGCATCGCCCTAGAAACTAGAGAAATCTTTGCTCCTCTGGCTAACCGTTTAGGGATTGGCAGATTTAAATGGGAATTAGAGGATTTATGCTTTAAATACCTCGAACCCGATGCTTATCGCACCGTGCAGTTATTGGTATCGGAAAAACGTATCGATCGAGAGGCCCGCATCGAAACCGTCACTAACACATTGCGGGAAAAATTGCAAGAAATTGGCATAAAAGTTCTTGATTTACAGGGTCGCCCCAAACATCTCTACGGCATCTATCATAAAATGCACAATCAGGGCAAAGAATTCGAGCAGATTTATGATATTGCCGCCGTCCGCATTATCGTCGAAACCAAAGAGGAATGTTATCGTTGTTTAGCCATAGTTCACGACCAATTTACTCCGATTCCTAACCGTTTTAAAGACTATATCGGTTTACCAAAAGCTAACCGTTATCAATCCCTCCATACCACCGTTGTTGGTTTAAATGCCCGTCCCCTAGAAGTGCAGATTCGCACCCTAGAAATGCACCACGTTGCTGAATACGGGATTGCAGCCCATTGGAAGTATAAAGAAACCGGTTCTAGTCACACAACTTTAACCGCTGAGGATGAAAAATTTGCTTGGCTGCGTAATCTGCTCGACTGGCAAAAAGACCTTAAAGATGGCCAAGAATACATGGATGGCCTGAAAAATAATTTCTTTGAAGAAGATATCTATGTTTTCACCCCCAAAGGTGATGTGGTGGCTCTGGCCCAAGGTGCGACACCGGTAGATTTTGCCTATCATATTCATAGCGAAGTAGGTAATCAGATGAAAGGGGCAAGAATTAATGGTAAATGGTCAGTTCTTGATGCTCCCTTGCAAAATGGTGATCTGGTGGAAATTCTCACCAGCAAGCATAGTCACCCTAGTTTAGATTGGTTAAATTTTGTCGTTACTCCTAGCGCCAGAAATCGCATCCGGCAATGGTACAAAAAATCGCGCCGAGAAGAAAATATTAGCCGGGGTCGTGATTTATTAGAGAAAGAATTGGGTAAAACTGGCTTCGATGCCCTGCTGAAATCGGAACGAATGCAATCGGTGGCTAAACAGTGCAATTATGTGGCAGTAGATGATTTATTGGCGGCCTTAGGTTACGGCGAAGTTACCCTAAAAAATGTGGTTAATCGTCTGCAAGAAACAGTTAAAAATCAACAGGAAATTTTAACGGTCAAAAATCCGCCCGATGTCCTGACTGATTCCCAATTGATTCTACCACCTTCTCCCGTTCAAAGGGCTTTACCCGTTAGTAAATCACCGATCGCCGGTGTGGAGGGATTAGTCTATCGTTTGGCCGGTTGTTGTTGTCCTTTACCAGGAGAAAATATTACCGGTATAGTTGCCCATGCGGGGGAAGGTATTGTTATTCACCGTCAGGGCTGCTCGAATGTGGAAAAAGCCGAAGCTGAACGCTTAATTCCTGTTAGTTGGAACCCCCTAGATGACCAGGGACGTTATCCAACTTATCCAGTAAATATTCAGATTGAAGTGATTGATCGCGTCGGGGTTTTAAAAGATATTCTCTCTCGTTTAAGTGACCAAAATATTAACGTTCGCAATGCCGGAGTTAAGACTAATTTCGGCAAACCCGCTTTAATTTCCCTGAAAATTGAAGTAAAAGACCTGCAACAATTTGAACGCTGTGTTACTCAAATTAAGCTGATGAGCGATGTTTTAAACGTTCGTCGCATCAGTCAGGTGAAAAGCGAACGAGAGTAGGTTAAACCTAAAATTACCGCTCATATCCCCCAAACTTCAGAGCGCCTTAGCTTTTGAACTGGGATGCTGACACTGACTAAAACCACGATGGCAATATCGGCACTTTTTGTCACCGAACAACGTAGGATCGATAATTAATCTGAGCGCAAAAATCCCTATGTTATTATCCCTACTCTCAGTCATCAGTTTTCTGATCAGTTTTCTGGTGGTTGCCCTGATTAAACAACGTTTTAGCCAACAATTGTTAGATATTCCCAATGAGCGTAGCAGCCATAGTCAACCCACACCTAGGGGGGGTGGACTCGGTTTTGTCGTCGCTTTTGCTCTTACCAGCGGCCTCAGTTATTTTCTCCTTCCTCCTTCCCTACCTCTCATTCCCCTGTGGTTGTCCCTGACTCCTTTAATTATTATCGGCCTTCTCGATGATCGTCGCGGTATTCCCTCTAGTATTCGCTATTTAGTGCAGTTATCCTCCGCTAGTGTTGCGGTCACTTTTTTCGGTGCTTTTCCCCAATCTTGGCTATTAGATTTAGGTTTTGTCGGCAAAATTTTGGCTGTTATTCTCACAATTATCGGCCTGACCGCGATGATTAATTTTTATAATTTTATGGATGGTCTCGATGGCTTGGTGGCTGGCTGTACGGCGGTACAATTAGGATTTCTCGCTCTCTATTTTCAGCAACCAATTTTATGGCTTTTAGTGGCAGCTTTAGGCGGTTTTCTCCTCTGGAATTGGTCGCCAGCGAAAATTTTTATGGGTGATGTGGGTAGCACCAGTTTAGGGGCAATTGTCGCTATGGTTTTACTTAATAACCAGGGCAATCAAAGTCAGGCTTGGTCAGCTTTAACTATCACTTTACCTCTGATTGGTGATGCTATTTATACCCTTATTTGTCGATTATTAAAAAGGGAAAATATCTTCCAAGCTCACCGCAGTCACCTTTATCAAAGATTACAAAAATCTGGCTTGTCTCATTCACAAGTAGCGATTATTTATATGGGGGTAACTCTCCTGATTGCTATTAGTGTTAACTACTTAGGAAACCTAGTAGCATGGCTGAGTTTACCTCTGATTCTAGGATTAATTTTTTTCGGAGAAATTTATCTGAATAGGAAAGTTAGCGAGCATAATTTAGCAGTGACAAGAAAAGAATAATTTTTTATTGCTATGGACTTAGGGGTTAGTCAAACCCAGAGAATGTTAGACTAAATCCTATTTAAAAATTATAGGATCGGGGGGTAAGGAGCAGCAGGAATCACTCAAATAGTTATTGGCTAAAGTCTTTTATTTTACTCAAAAACCGATGGTTTTAATCTGGCAAAAACTGAGCTATTTATCTATTATCCCTCCTAACCAAGAGAAAAGAAAAAATTAATATTTATCGGCCAGGGTTAGCTGATATGATCAAGGAGATGACTATCATTCCAAAGTCAATGAGCGCAAGAACATTATTCGATAAAGTCTGGGACGCACACACGGTTAAGATTCTTCCCAGTGGACAGACACAATTATTTATCGGACTGCATCTAGTCCATGAAGTCACCAGTCCCCAAGCTTTTTCGATGCTGAGAGAAAGGGGTTTAAAAGTATTATTTCCTAGACGGACTATTGCTACCGTCGATCACATCGTCCCCACCGAAAATCAGGCGCGTCCTTTCCTTGACGATTTGGCCGAGGAAATGATCCGGGCGATCGAAACTAATGTTCAAACCAATCATATTCCTTTCTATGGCATCGGTTCCGGCAATCAGGGCATAGTTCATGTGATCGCTCCCGAACGGGGTCTAACCCAACCGGGGATGACGATCGCCTGCGGTGATTCCCACACCTCCACCCACGGCGCTTTTGGGGCGATCGCTTTTGGCATCGGCACTTCCCAAGTACGCGATGTTCTTGCTACCCAAACCCTATCCCTATCGAAATTAAAAGTGCGTCGAGTGGAGGTAAACGGCGATTTAAACCCCGGTGTCTATGCTAAAGATGTAATTCTCCATATTATCCGTCAATTAGGCGTTAAAGGCGGTGTTGGTTATGCCTACGAGTACGCTGGTAGTACAATTGAACGGATGTCCATGGAAGAAAGGATGACGATTTGTAACATGGCGATCGAAGGTGGGGCCCGATGTGGTTATATCAACCCTGATCAAATCACCTACGATTACCTCAAAGGTCGTGATTTTGCGCCCAAAGACTGGGAAAGTGCGGTTAATTGGTGGGAAAGCATTAAAAGCGATGCCGATGCGGTTTATGACGATGTGGTGGTCTTCGATGCCGGCGAAATCGAACCCACAGTTACTTGGGGGATTACTCCGGGCCAAGGAATCGGGGTTAACGAAGTCATTCCCACTCCCGAAAGTTTACCGGCAAGTGAAAGAGCGATCGCAGAGGAAGCCTATCAATACATGAAACTCACCCCCGGCACCCCGATTAAAGGCACAAAAATCGATGTCTGCTTCGTCGGTAGCTGTACTAACGGCCGGATCAGTGATCTGCGCGAAGCGGCCAAATTTGCCCAAGGTCATCGTGTTGCCCCCCATGTGAAAGCTTTTATCGTCCCCGGTTCCGAAAGAGTCAAAAAACAGGCAGAAGCGGAAGGATTAGACCAAATTTTCCTAGCATCGGGCTTTGAATGGCGCGAGGCGGGCTGTTCCATGTGTTTAGCCATGAATCCCGATAAATTGCAGGGAGATCAGATCAGCGCCTCCTCCTCCAATCGTAACTTTAAAGGTCGTCAAGGTTCCGCTTCCGGGCGTACTTTGTTGATGAGTCCGGCGATGGTGGTAGCGGCAGCGATTAAAGGAGAAGTCACCGATCCCAGGGAGTTGTTAAATTAAATAGGGTTTGCTGAAAAAGTTTGTTACTGGGGTCAGGAGTCAGGAGTCAGTATTCAGGAGTCAGTATTCAGGAGTCAGTATTCAGGAGTCAGTATTCAGGAGTCAGATGTGAGTTTTCAGTTCACTGATTACTGTTTACTGATCACTGAAAAAAGCTTCTCCCCACACCCCACACCCCACACCCCACACCCCACACCCCACACCCCACACCCTACACCCCACACCCCACACCCTACACCCTACACCCCAAACCCCCCCCCGCCCCCCTAGGGTTGATTCATTCTCGCAAATGTCATTCAATCAAATCCTTATCTGGCAAGGTTTTCAGTCAATTTCTCAGAACAAATATCTGAAAAATTTTTAAAATGCCTTGCTTTGCTTGCCCCGTAAGCGATT
>NZ_JASJFF010000405.1:0-1020 GCF_030065435.1 Microcystis sp. M53603_WE2 | reverse complement strand
GCATGACTACAACGTGCGAGTCAACCAAGCGCAACGTTTTTTAAAAGCGGGAGATAAGGTAAAAGCGACGATTACCTTCCGAGGCCGGGAAATTCAACACTCTAACCTAGCGGAAGAATTACTGGCGCGCATGGCCAAAGACTTACAGGATGTGGCTGAGGTACAGCAAGCACCAAAAAAAGAAGGTCGTAACATGATGATGATGTTATCGCCGAAAAAATAACTAACTAATCCGGAAAAAAGGGGCTAAGACCCCTTTTTTGTTTTTCAGAAATCCCCAAAGGAAACCAATCATCTAAAACAAATGTATTATCCAGATTTTGACTCGGTTCGCCGAATCGCCACCACTGCCGGCCGGGGAGGTTGATTAACTTGACCACTAGGCCAATTCGACCCTAGGGGTACTTGTCGTATTTGTTCAAATTCCTGCCCATTAGTGGTTTTAAGGGCAAATTTGCGGTTTTCAAAGGCCAAATCCCGACGAATTCCCCCCGCTTCCCCCGGATGTTGTACTGCCAGAAATAACGTCTCTTGGTCGGGAGTAAAGTACAATCCCGTTAATTCCGCATCCATGGGAGCGATAGCAAAAGGATAGGGATGCTCTTGACCCTTGGCAAACACCCAAGCGCTATTATTGCCAAAAATACCCAATAAATCCCGTTGACTAACCGGGACCCCTTGGGGATAACGAGTTTTCATCTCTCGATTTAACCCACCCGTGGAAATATCGCTAACCATCCAGAGATTTCCCTGTTTATCGAAAGCGAGGTTATCGGGATTAGAAAAACCCTCACCTTTCTCTGTCGGTTCCCCTCCATAAGCGACCACATCCCAACGAAAACTTAAGGAAGCAGCATCGTTATTATCTTCCCTTAAGCTGATAATCCAACCAAATTCGTAGGGGATTTCGCCATTTGGTCCCTTAAATATCTCCTTATCGGCCCCTCCCTCCGCTTCACTGGGACTACCAGAGGTAAAGGTTATATATAAAGTGCCATTCTCGTCCACTTCCGTATCTTC
>NZ_JASJFF010000170.1:0-1275 GCF_030065435.1 Microcystis sp. M53603_WE2 | reverse complement strand
GTCAATACTTAATTTATCAGGCAATTTTTTCGATTATTGTCCCACCCTAGGACTAGGATTGTCAACGGGTACTTATCAGCTAAGACCTATTTTAATAGGCTATCCTTAGATTAGCTGCATCTCCTTGACGAGAAACACTGTAATTAGTTATAATCAGGGAACAATAGCTTCTCCGTACTTGTGGTGAGCGGAAAAAGTTATCTCAGGGATGAAGTAGTCCCCCAGAGAAAAACTAATATCTGGTAATGCCGAAAAATACTGATTAACTAATGTTTTCACTATGTTTAATCGCTTAGTATCTTTTAAATCCCTAGAAGGCCATGAAGGTGAGGTTAAATGTCTAACTTTTTCCCAAGATGGTAAATTTTTGGCTAGTGCTGGAGATGATGGTAATATTCTAATCTGGGAATGGAGAAAAAATCAGAAGTTTTCTTTAACTAAAAAAATTGATCAAGTTTTTGAAGATGATATCAATAAAATGTTTGGAGATCTAGAGGAGGGGATTGGCAATATATTTGGAAATAAGGGTGGAATCGCTATACCTAAAATTAATGATATATTCTCAAAACCTCCTCAAGTAAAGGTTTCGGAGATTGATGATATATTTTCAAGACATAGACATAAAAGAATCAATTCTGTTGCTTTTAGTCCCTGTCAAGGATATTTGGTTAGTGGAGGAGATGATCAAACCCTAAGAATTTGGTCACTGGAAACTAAAGAATTAATCTCTACCTTAACGGGACACCAAGATAAAGTTACAGCAGTAGCTGTTCATCCCGATGAGGAAATTATTGCTAGTGGTAGTGAAGATAAAACCGTGAAAATATGGTCAGTAAAAACTGGAGAAACTCGGTTCACATTACAAGGTCATAGCGATAAAGTCCTAACAGTTAAATTTAGTCAAAATGGTCAACTTTTAGCCAGTGGTGGCGGCGAAAATGACAAAACGGTAATTATTTGGAATCTGGCAGAAAAGAGCAGTATTACCTTAAAAGGTCATTCCGATTGGTTTGGAGGTATTTTATCGGTAGATTTCGGCAGTAATAACAAATTTTTAGCCAGTGGCAGCAAAGACAAAACTATTAAAATCTGGGATATTAAAAGAGGGACAGAGGTAAAAACTCTCAGCGAACATAGTGATCATATCAATTCAGTTAGTGTTAGTCCTAATAATCAACTATTAGCCAGTGGTAGTGATGATAAAAGCTTAAAATTATGGGATTTAAAAGCAGGAAAAGCCATTATTTCTATTCCCCATCCCCAGAAAATCTATTC
>NZ_JASJFF010001013.1:0-1307 GCF_030065435.1 Microcystis sp. M53603_WE2 | reverse complement strand
GTTATATTTTTCGACAAAGATAAGCAAAAATTATCTATTGACTCCAAAAACTTGAGAATATTTAAATTAACATTTCGCAATATTTACAAATTCTTAAGAATTAATTGAGAAAGATTTTTATTTAACAACGACGTTATGCTGGGTACAGCGATTTGATAGAATTTCATAGTGGGTTATTCTGTGCTTTTTTGGGTAGCAATGGCTGAAACCCTTGCCACACCTACAAGGTGATCCTAATTAAGACGGGTAAATGAGTCAATTTCACCCACAACGATGATCTTTTTTTTGTGTAGTTTTATTGCAAAAAAAAAGTTTTTTTGACAAAAAGCACAAAGTATGATAAGTACCCAACCTATTTCTGGCTGCCAGTAGTTATTGCAGAGTGGGAGTTGGGAAGCTTTTCCAGTAATCAGTGGACTGAAAACGCAAATCTGACAACTGATGACCCTCTTTTCTTTCCTCTGGCATCAAAATGGTTTCCCAACGCAAGGTGACAGCCATCATAATTTGGTTGGCAATCTTACCGATGTCGTTTTTGACCGCGCTGCCCTGATCTCAGCGTTCGACAAAAGCTCACGCCGAGATCCGAACGGTGCGTTCATCCGGCGATGACTGGGTTTTTTAAGCGGTTGCTTACCCTGCCCGCTATTCTTAATAGCATACATCATATAAAGTCGCCCTAAAAGAGCGAGGCTTTAAACCCAATTTTTCGGTAAGTTTTGACGAAATATTGGGTGAGGATGTGTAAATCCGATGTGAATCCCTAGTCAGGGAGAATAATGTAAAGATTTATTAAATTGTAGCTTAGGATACTGTGCTGGGGGTAGAGTGTATTGTTGTTTTCAATAGTTAGGGAGAGATTAAGTTAAGATTTGTGACAAGATCGAGACAAACCAGAATTAATAGTTCCAGTGGTTCAGGGAGATGAACTGATTAGCAAGGGGGACGTTAGCAGTTTCGAGATTGGCGATTGCCTTGACAATTGCCTTGAAGCCCATATTTTTTAAGAGGTTAGCGTTACGGTAAACCGCGAAGATCCCCGAATGGTTTGGATTCGCTTGGTGCAACTCTTCAAAGTCATCGCAGTTATGAGTTAGCAGAATCCGATTTTCCTGTATATACTTTGCACGGCTACAACTTGCATTTTTTACTCAAGGACAATAATATAGTTTAAGAGTCATAATTAGAAGCAAAGCACTCATTAAAAACATGATTAACCTAGAATTCACGGAAGAAGAAAAGAACTCACTGTCTTAGGAAAGATTTCATCATCCCCATCCCCGGGTTCAACTGAAGATGGAAGTTCT
>NZ_JASJFF010000478.1:0-2743 GCF_030065435.1 Microcystis sp. M53603_WE2 | reverse complement strand
GCATTTGTAGTAGGGTTTCGGCTAGTAAATTATCGCTATTTTTATTGACTTTTTCCACCAAATATGCTAGGGGTTCTGATTCTAAATTGGTGATTTCATAACCGAGAATTTCTGCGCTAATTTCGGCGTTTTTAACGGTAATTCCCGCTTTTTCAAGGATATTACGCCAGTGAGCGAGGAAATACTCCGAAGGTTGAGGAATAGCTAAATTAAAATCATCTTGACTATCAATCGCCAGAGAACCAGTGATAATTAGGCGATTATTGGCTAAATTGCCCTTAATTGCCAGAGTATTCGGGCTTCCTTGCGCTGCGGTGCTGGTTTGATTCTCAATTAGCCATTGTTTAGCGGCAATGGGATCAGACCATTGTAAATCTAAGCTTTGCCCCAATTGTCGCGGTAAAAGCCTTAAAGTGACGGAATTTTCGTTTAAAACCAAGCTAGAAGCGGGTACAGCATAGTCAAAAAAGACATCTTCCCATTCCCAGGTTTTTTGACTATCGGAGACGACAAAAGGACTAGCAACGACAATTAAGCGATAAATTGAGTTAATTCCCTGTGCTTTTAACTTTTCTGCTAATTTTTCTAACTTTTCTGTGGTTATGGTTGCATCTCCCCTCCCGACTAAGGTTAAAGTTTCTAAATCGGGGGGGTTGCCCTGGGCTAAAATGGGGGTTTTCAGACGATAATCGCGGTTAAATTTGCTGAAAGCGGCGGCAGTGGTTAATAATTTCGCAGTAGAAGCGGGAGTAAAAAAGTTATTTTCGTGGAGACTATAGAGATTTTCCTGAGAATTAAGGGATTTTACGAAAATTCCCCAATAAGCGCCTTGATAATCGGGTCGGGCCAAAATGCGATCGATCCTGGTGGCTAAGTCTGCCGGACAGATAAACTGGGAAGGGAGAGAATTGTCTTGACTGATGGGGGTTGCGAGGGTGACGGGATGGTTTACCCAGAGAAATAGGGAACAAGTCCCCAAGAGAAAAGATAATTTCGAGCGGCGTGTTAGCATAGAATTAAGTCTTGGCAGTAGGTAAATTGACTCTAATTTAGCAGCATTAGTGACCATATTCTGCTAGTTACTCGATAGATTCAGTTAGGGATTGATCCGAGATATTCGCTCCCCTTTTTGCCAAAAAAGTTTCTTGATTCCGTCAAACTTCTATTCATTTGCGAGGATGTTTTTATGAGTTATGATTTTGATTTATTGGTAATTGGTGGTGGTTCTGGTGGTATTGCCACCGCTAGACGGGCAGCCGAATACGGGGCAAAAGTGGGATTAGCAGAATACGATCGTTTGGGAGGAACCTGTGTTAATCGCGGTTGTATTCCCAAAAAATTAATGGTTTATTCTAGTCGTTTTCCGCAACTATTTAAGGATGCGGAAGGTTACGGTTGGAGTCCGGTAGAGAGTCAGTTAAATTGGCAAAAATTAATTAGCGCCGTTAATCAGGAAACTATACGTTTGAATGGCATTTATCAAAAGATGCTCGATAATTCTCAAGTGACGATTTTTCCTAATTATGCCAAGTTTATTGATCCCCATACCCTAGAGGTGGGAGATCAGAAAATTACTGCCGATAAAATTTTAATTGCCGTGGGGGGACATCCCGTTAAACCTGATATTCCGGGGATCGAACATACAGTAGTTTCTGATGCCATGTTTCAACTGCCAGAACAACCGAAAAGAATTATAGTTTTAGGGGCGGGATATATTGGGGTAGAATTTGCTGGTATTATGCACGGATTAGGGACAGAAGTGGTGCAGTTAATCCGTAAAGACAAGATTTTAAGAGGGTTTGATGAGGATATCCGCGATGAGATTCAAGCGGAAATGATCCGTCAGGGAATTAAAATTATGCCCGAAACTTTCCCCACTTCGATCGAGAAAACTGCTGAGGGTTTAAAAGTACATATTCAGGGTCAAGAAACCTCAGAAATCTTATTTGTTGATGCCCTAGGATTAGCCGCTACTGGAAGAATTCCTAAGCTGGAAAAATTGGGCTTAGAGAATGTCAATGTCGAGGTAAAAAATGGGGCAATTGTCGTCAACGAGTATAGCCAAACCAGCGAAGATAATATCTATGCCGTGGGCGATTGTACTGATCAAATTAATTTAACTCCCGTGGCCATTAATCAGGGGCGAGCTTTTGCCGATACAGTCTTTGGTAATAAACCCCGGTTAATGAGTTATGAAAATGTTCCTTCGGCAGTATTTTCTACTCCTGAAGCGGCGACGGTGGGATTAACAGAATTGCAAGCAAAAAAACAATATGGTGACACGGGAATTAAAGTTTATCGGTCTAAATTCCGCCCCGGTTACAATGTTTTACCAGGCCGAGAGGACAAAACTTTGATGAAATTAGTTGTCCATCAGGAAAGTGGTAAAATTCTCGGGGCGCACATGGTGGGAGATCACGCCGCCGAAATTATTCAAGGAGTAGCCATTGCCGTAAAAATGGGCGCAACAAAAGCCGATTTTGATGCCACTGTCGGCATTCATCCCAGTGCTGCCGAGGAATTCGTCACCATGCGTTAATTAACAATTTTAGGTGTGTTAGTTTGGGTGCATCTCACACTTACAGAAATACCGACAATCAGCAATTATCAGCTTCTGAAGGCAAGAGGCAACAGGCAAGAGGCAAAAGACAGAATCTGACAATTCTCCTACCTAAAAAGAAGGTTAGAAACTAAGCACATCAAAGCTTTTAGCTTAACCAATTAGGTCTTAGATTCGGCCCTT
>NZ_JASJFF010000643.1:0-1255 GCF_030065435.1 Microcystis sp. M53603_WE2 | reverse complement strand
TTGCTTAAAACCCATTGCTAGTAGGGACTATAGCTACAATGATTGATTTTTCTCAAGGTGAAGAATTGTAATTTTTTTTCTCAGAAAAAATCAATTATTGAGGTTCTTCGTTACTTGGTATGGTTCGATAGGGGGGCATAAATCGACTAAATCGTTATCTGGCAAGAGACTTAATTGATTAGTTCGCTCTAGAGCAAAAACAATTAACAAAAATCGCTAAATGCCTTTCTATATAAGGGTTCCATCCCTTATAACCCCCGTCCGTTGCATAACACAAACCGAAGAGCCGGTTTTTTACTTGATTCTCGACCACGGGTTCACGAGTTAATCCTCGTGCCGCCAATTCTTTTTTCCTCTTTCCTAGGGACCTTTGCTGATAATCGGGTCTCATGACACCATTGTTACTCCGGTTTGAGTTCAGGATACTTCCAGATTTAGAAGATCAGGGCTTGCCCCTAGTTTCTCTTTTTCTTTTTAGGGCGCTTTGCGTCCTTCAGGAGCTGATAACTGATTCAAGGCTGCCTCCTGCCTCCTGCCTCCTGCCTCCTGCCTCCTGCCTCCTGCCCCTTGATGGGATGGCTAACGGCTAAAAATAATCTTCTCGATGGCATCTAGGGCGGTTTCTAGGTCATCGTTGACGATTTGATAGGGGAATTCCTCGCTGGCGGCCAATTCTTCTCGGGCGCGCTCTAGACGACGGGCGATCGCTGTTTCGGCATCTTTGCCCCGGTCGCGCAAACGACGTTCTAATTCCTCGAAAGTGGGGGGTAGGATAAAGATTCTCCGCGCTTCGGGGAAGCTTTTACACACCTGTCTGGCTCCCTCTAATTCGATTTCTAGAATTACGGTCTGGCCTGTTGCTAATTGAGCAGCGATCGCTGATTGGGGTGTTCCATAGTAGTTGCCCGCATATTCGGCCGATTCGAGAAATTCTCCGGCTGCCATTTTCTCCTCGAAACTGGGACGGTCGAGAAAGTAGTAATCTTCCCCCTCAATTTCACCCGGTCGAGGTGGGCGCGTAGTAGCGGATACGGACAGGTAGAGGTTAGGGAAACGAGTTAGTAAATGCCGGACTAGCGTACCCTTGCCCACACCGCTAGGGCCGGTAATGACAATTAATTGACCGGGTTGCATGGGGTTAATAACTTAGTTGCTACTATTAACAGGGGCTTCCTTGTTGACCACGAAACGGTGAGCCACGGTTTCCGGTTGAATGGCCGACAGCACTACATGACTAGAATCGGTGATGATCACC
>NZ_JASJFF010001090.1:0-1326 GCF_030065435.1 Microcystis sp. M53603_WE2 | reverse complement strand
GGTGTGGGGTTTTACCGATTTTGAGGGGGTCAATTACCTAATTTTCAGGGAAAAAGTACCTGAATTTTCCCCCCAATCACTCCAATGGTCGGCACTTTTTGAGGTCAAAAAAGTCTAAAAGCCTTATCCAACAAGGTTTTTAGATTTATTCAGCAAACCCTAATTAGTTTACACTTCATCTCTTAGGGGTGGTAGTGACAGTGGCGGTGTCAAAGTTGCAAGTTTCTGTATTTAACCCCACCGGAGTTGGGGGAGCCGGAGCTGGGTCGAGGAAGTTTGAGCATTTGTACTAAAATTTCCCCGACGCAGTTTAAATGCAGTACAACCCAGCACATCTCAATTGTATTTTAGTCGCGGATTTCAGGATAATTGGCCTCTCAGTCCCGCTACTGCGAGAAAAATTGCTATTTAGTCCTTCTTTACTTTAAGTTAAGAAACTTATCTAAGGCTAGAACCATATTCGGCGGCCAACGTCGCACGCTTTTTACCCAATCGAGGTCTTGATAGCGGGTATCCATGCCGACGGCGGCTACCCAATTGCTTTCCGCCTCTCCCTGTTGTCCTTGGGTCCATAAAACGGCGCTTAAGGCTGCTCTGACATCGGGAAACATGGGGTATTTGCGGGCAATATTCCGCATTTTTTGGACTGCTTCTGGATATCTGCCCAATTCGTACAGGGCCAGAGCCAGATTAGCTTGCGCCCAGGCAAAATTCGGGGCTAGTTGGGTAGCTTGGCGATAGTCTTTGACGGCGGCTTCCCAGTCCCCTAAACCGCCTTCGGCGTTGCCGCGATTGTTATAGGCAAAGGCATCATTGGGATCCAGTTCTAAAACTTTATTATAATCGGCGATCGCTTCTTGATATTTGCCTTCTCCCTCTAAAGCGGTGCCGCGATTGAGGTAGGGATCGGGGGCATCGGGGGCAATGGCGATCGCTTGGTTAAAATCAGCGATCGCATCCTCTAATTTATTGAGACTGACTCTGGCATTGCCGCGATTACTCCAGACGGCGGGATTAGTGGGGAATTTGGCGACTAATTGGGTCCAATAGCTTTCGGCCTGGGCGTAATCCCCTTTTTCTGTGGCTTCTAGGGCTTTTTCGGCGATAACTTCCCCTTCTCTAATCTGTTCTTCGCTAATAGTCGGGCTATCGGCATAAGCCGCTATGGGTAGGGCAAAAAAGAGCAATAGACTCAATACACAAGCGGTGATCCAACGCATAATTACTTCATAATTTGTTACTTAATCTTTTCTCAATCTACCCTACTTAGGTGAACTCTGCCCTAGATAGTCTTGATAGCCTAGTCGTTGAAGATTGCTTTGTTTT
>NZ_JASJFF010001374.1:0-4259 GCF_030065435.1 Microcystis sp. M53603_WE2 | reverse complement strand
GATGATGGCGAAAATTGATGCACAAGTACGGGAACTTGTCAAGCAATGCCACGATTTAGCAACAAAACTTATCCTTGACAATCGTGTGGCGATCGATCGCTTGGTGGATATACTGATTGAACAGGAAACCATTGACGGCGACGAATTCCGGCGTTTATTGACGGAATTTCAGCAACAAGCGGATCGGTCAATGGTGACTACGGTTTAATTTGCCCTTCGTCTCCTCGCTTCGATTAAGTGGTTAGGAGACGATTTCAGCAGACAATCTGCTAATCAGTCGGACAAAGCCAGAATTAACGACTAACGTTGTGAGCAGGAATTTTATTAATGGAATGGCCGTTATGATTGCCTTTGGTGGAGGCAATAATATTAGCTTCTAAAGCTGAAGTCATCTCGGCCAACATTTCTAGATTAAAACGATAGCCGACGTTGCGGACGGTTTGAATTAAATTAGGTTGCCTGGGATCGGTTTCGATTTTTTTCCGCAGAGAGAGAACATGAGTATCAATTGTCCGGGGATTATCAATTTCCTCGGGCCAAGCGCGACGCAGTAAATCAGCCCTTGATAGGGGTGTTCCCTCCGCTTGGGCTAAAACGTAGAGTAGGCTAAATTCTTGGGGCGTTAATTCGATATACTCCCCGCGAAATTGTACCCGTCGTTGGGCTAAATCTATTTTTAATTGCCCATAATCCAAGTGTAGGGGAGCAGCCCTACTGCCTAAACGACGAGTTAACACTTCTACCCTAGCCATAAATTCTTGCATTCCAAAGGGCTTTTTCAGGTAGTCGTCGGCCCCGGCTTTTAAACCATTGACCACGTCTTTTTCGCTATTGCGGGCCGAGAGAATCAGTATTAAAGACTGTTTTTGTTGATAAAGCCAACGGCAGAGTTCGATTCCATCCCCGTCCGGCAAGTCGGAATCGATAATTGCTAAGGTTGGTTGACGATGAAGGAAAGCTTGACGCGCACTTTGCAGGGTTGCCGATTGGTTAACCAAATAACCGGCCTGTTGCAGATGCCAAGCTAATAGCGATCGCAAGTGCGGGTTGCCCTCAACAATAGAAATATGGATCGATACCACTTGAGTTTCTGCCCCATTACTGCACAGATTGACACATTGTCAGGGTATCAGAATTAATGTCAAGATGTTGTAACAATCGTAACATTCGTCAGGAGTCAGGAGTCAGGAGTCAGGAGTCAGGAGATTATTTTTATACTAAATCTGGTTATTAAAAACTGATTATTTAGGGTTTGCCGAAAAAATCTAAAAACCTTGTTGGGTAAAACTTTTAGACTTTTTGGAAACCAAAAAGTACCAGATCTGGGAGTGATCGGGGGGAAAATTCCTGGACTTTTTCCCTGAAAATTAGGTAATTGACCCCCTCAAAATCGCTAAAACCCTACACCCTACACCCTACACCCTACACCCTGCCCCCAGGAAAAGCTTTTTGCCGCAAACTCTACTTATGCACAAAAAAACTCGTTTACTTTTCCGTAAACGAGTTTACTTTCCATGATATGATCAATAGTCCTTTGAGTTATTTAGCAACTGCTACCGGTGCTTTGACGGGCTGGGGCTGGGGCTGCAGGTCGCGCAAACTTGGGAAAAGGAAGTGGTTTTCCTCCACATATTGCGCTCCAAACAGTCCTTTTTCAGCCCAGAAATAGCGATCGGTTGTATGCTCGTTACGCTTAACAATCAATAAAGCTGGTGGGCTAATGCCTATAGCTTGAATATACTTACGCGCCGCAGTTACGGGTTTATCTTCGCCACTTTCAATACTATACTGGGGTATAAGTTCAAGTATCTTACGTCCTTCTTGACGACGGCGACTTTTACGTTTCCGTTTTCTGGCCAACCCAATTACCTCCTGTTTTGGCTAATCGTTGTAATGATAGTTACAAAAGCCGTAGCAATTATATCCCTTCTAGACCAAGAAATCAAGTGTCTCTCACAAACCCAATTACAGACAAGTTTGACTAGAAGCTAGACTGAGACTAGGTTTAAGTTTTTGTTACAAAAACACACCCACAAATATCGATACAAAACTTATTATTCTTAAACTTTTTTTAATATATACCTTGATCCACCCCGAAAATAGTGACCAAACCCTTGTCCTAATTGCTTTTTGCTGGTTGCCCTCGACTCAAGAGGAGGGTCATTCTCCCCTATGTAAACTGGGAAACAAAACTCGCAACCCTAGCTGTATCTAGGTTTTCTGATTTTTTACTTTTTACTTTCTTGGTATGCCCTTCTCCTCCCCCTCCCGGACTCCCCTGAGTGATGATTTTATTGCCCTCTGTCAGACACAGATGGAACTTTTGCGAGAGCAAATGGAAACGGACAGAAGTGCGGTTTATTTAACTGAACCTTTATCGAGTAATTTAATTCCAGTCGTTGTTTATCCGCCTTTTAATCCCCCTTCTCCCCAAAAAAAGCGGCTTTCCTTACAACCGGGGCAACCGGCGGCAGACTTGTTAACTGCGGTTAAGTTAGAAGATTTATCCCACCTCTGGGGTAATCAGGAGACCGTCAGCGGTCATCGCTTGTTTTTACCCTTAATGTATGAAGAGGGCATGATCGGATTATTGGTGACAACCAGAGAAAAACGACCTTGGCAAAGTTGGGAATTAACCCAGATGGAAAAAATCACCCAAACCCTCGCTTTAGCCTGTGTACTCGATCGCCAATTAGGAGAAGAACGTTATTATCGACAATGGCAAAGTCAGCGCCTCGATACCTTTCTCCATCAAATCCGCAATCCCCTCACCGCTTTAAAAACCTTTGGTAAACTTCTGCTCAAAAGACTTTTAGCCGAAGAAGGTAACGATCCCGCCATTACCGGTATATTGAGGGAAAGCGATCGAGTTCGGGACTTAATTGCCGAATTTGAGGCACAAATTCAGCAAGAAAGCGAAAATTACCCCACCGTCGATATTCCTCTCCTGCAAGCGCAATCTTCCCCCACCGCCTTTCTCTTGCCTGCTGGCAGCGGCCAACTAACTCCGATCGATCTCCATGATATTCTCGATCCGCTGCTCCTTTCGGCCCAGGCCGTAGCCAAAGAGAGAAATCTCAGTCTAGAAACGATTCACGGGGAAGACATACCACTTATTTGCGCCAATATCCCCGGTTTGCGGGAAGTATTCAGCAATTTAATTGATAATGCCCTCAAATATACTCCTGCTGGCGGAAAAGTCACCGTCGAGGTGCAGAATGTTAAGAATAGTGTAGAAATTGTTTTTAAAGACACGGGTTATGGTATAGCGAGGAGCGATCAAGAAAGAATTTTTCAACGTCACTACCGGGGAGTGCAAGCAGGGGGAGATATACCCGGTACAGGATTGGGTTTAGCGATCGCTAAAGAATTAATTACCAGCATGGGGGGGACGATTGAATTTATCAGTCCCAATCCCGAGCAAACAAGTTCCCTCTACCCCGGCACGGTTTTTCGGGTTCATATACCAGTTATAGCCGATGATAACCTCAGTATAGAGGGATGATCTGGTCGTCAATTCTGCCTATTTTCTCGATCGGGAGATTCCTGGGGCGATCGGTTAAAATATATGGAAAATATCAGTGTCAATGGTAACTTGGCCGTGAACCAGAGAATTAAGTAAATTATGCCAACTATCGAACAATTAGAACCCGCCGATAAGGCCGATGTGGTAGTATATATGCCCTACTATGCCAAGGACAAACATAGTATCCTGCCCTATGCGATCGCTTTGTATCAAGCCGGATCTTTAGAAGGTCGTCGTCGCATAGAAAACAGTCAAGGGATTCCCTTTGTGGCATCTTGGTATGTATCAAAATTGCCCTCGGAATTGACCCGTTGTCGTTTACAATTTGAAGGACAGGCCGACCTAAGCTATGAGATGACGATTATTAACGCCGAGTTGATCGAATATCTCATCGATGCGATTAAAACCTTTAAGCAGCTAGGTTCAGCCGACTTTTCCCGGGGATTTTATCGGAAACTGCTGCGATTTGAAGGATAAAAGTCGGGATTTTACGGGTTAAAAAGGAGCAAATCGTGGCGAAATCAGCCAAATCTATACTCATCTCTTCCCTGGAACCCCTCAGTGGTAAATCGGGAACTATCGTCGGTTTAGCGCATCTCTTGCGGCAAAAAGGACTAGAGATAAGTTACGGCAAACCAGTGGGCAATTGTCCGGGCTACGTCGATGGGCAATTGGTCGATGAGGATGTAGAATTTATTCGGCAATTATTAGAATTATCCCCCGAACAGCTGCG
>NZ_JASJFF010000917.1:0-1383 GCF_030065435.1 Microcystis sp. M53603_WE2 | reverse complement strand
TTCAAAAACCTTGCATTATCCTTCTTGTAGTACATCGCTTGGTACAAAAAACAAGGGCAACAAAGCCTAAAACGACCGGCTCCTGACGACCGGCTACTGACTCCTACCCCCAGGAAAAACTTTTTCAGCAGACCCTAACTATTGTTACCTCAGTTTTTGTTTAAGTCTCAATAGTCGCTATTTGAGCAAGGATTACGCAATTAAAAATAGCTGACTTCGTTGTTCAGTTCGCCAAGATTATTGATGCTCGCTACAGTTAAGAATTAAGAAGTAATCGGGTTATGGCAAATCATCGGAGCGGACAAATATGATATTTTAGATTTAAGTTGAGAGTGGCGATTGCCTCTTGATTAAGTCGTTAGGTCGCTTTAACTCTTAGTAGTGATAGTGTCCGTCAAGTTATTTTTTAGTGTGATCGATACTGATTGATTCATTAGGAGGTTTAGCTTGTCGAATGCTATCTCGTTCCGTTGATTTGGGAAGACTCAAGTTATAGGGATATCTGCTTCGGAGGTTGAATTATGCCAGGGATGCGAAGGGCGGATCGCCGAGATTCTAATAGTGATAATGAGCGCAACAATCCTCGCTCTCGGCAGCCAGAGCCACCCTCTTATCTTGAACTGAAACAGCAGCGAGATAATGCTAGAGGTGATAAGTTTTTGTTGCAGCAGGAAAAAGCTCAATTGCAGCAACAGCTTCAGACTTCACAGCTTGCAGTTGATGAATGGGAGCAGCGTGCAACGCAGAATAATCAACTCTATCTTAGTGAGCAGCAAAGATATCAGCAAACTCTTTGTCTTTATAACGAAGAGAAGGCAAAAACTGTTGAATTAATAGCCAAATATCAAGAAGCAGATGCCCAGCGGACGCAATATCTGACTCTGTATAATGAAGCCCAAGAGCTGCTTAAACGAGAAAGACGCTCAAAGGCTGGCATCAAGGGTTGGGAAACTCGCCGTAAAATTGAAAATGAGCGTCTAAAGCAGGAAATTGCTGAAATGGTTGTTCTACTGCGTGAATCGTTGGCAAGCAAGGATGAGGCGGTGAATAACCTTTATGCTTTAGCAGAGCGTATGGATAGGATTCAACAATTAGTTGATTCGGTAGAAGTGGAATCTACTGGTAATCCAGTGGGTTTGCTGCAAAAGCTCAAACGCATTTGGCTTGCCATTAAAGATATCCTTTCTGAATAACTGGACTTCCCCCATACATAAATACTAAAAAATTAACAAAACCCTTACTGCAGGTCGCTTCTAAGAAAAAATTGAAAAGAGACTACTGGGTACATTTTTCACTTGAAAATGGCTGTACCGCTGACTGTATCTGGAGTAGAGCGATTCCGTAGAGTTGGCTGTATAGTGATCGCTAACCTGATTTTAACAG
>NZ_JASJFF010000977.1:0-8147 GCF_030065435.1 Microcystis sp. M53603_WE2 | reverse complement strand
ATACAAGGTCAACAAAAAGATGTCAAGTTGTATCCTTAACAAGGGAACCGTCAAACTAGGAGCCGTGTGAGGTGAAAGTCTCATGCACGGTTCTGAATGGGAGGGGAGGTCGGTGACGATTTTCTCGACCCCTAATAGTATGACAGCCTTTTTCTGATCAAGACGAAGTGTAACCTAATTGGCTATGGACGACCGACACCTCACACCCCACACCCTGCCCCCAGAAAAAATTTTTTCGGCAAACCCTATTTATCCGGTATTGACCTTGAATAGCCATCGTTGCCCCTTGTTTCCTGTCGAGCGGCGAATGATTAATAATTTCTTTGTAAATTGCCAAACAGATAAAAAATTTCTATGAAAAAACTGGCAAAAATTGGCAAGACCAAAAATGCTGATCAGCTTGGAACAACTGAGATAGAGCATCGTCAATCTGGACATTCAAAATGTCACCAACTTGCCGTGATCCCGATGCTAATAGTCAGAGGGAGACTTGCATAATTTCAAAATCTAAGTTAATCTCTCCTAAAAGTCACCTTTAGGTATTTTGACTAAAAAGAAAGTTGCCTAACTTCTACTCTAGCCTCAAGGCTAATGCTGAAAGCTAGAATCATCGGCTTCATCGACTGGCTCTAGCTAACTCTTTACACCACAGGAGGTCTGTTTGAAAGAGACTTTTATCCCCAACCCCATGACATCCGCTACCCCAGAACAGAATTGCACCGCTGAGTCTAACCGAGTCCGTTACTCAGTTGCTCTACTGGGATTAGCACTCTCTCTGGGAGTACCTAGCATTCTCAACTCCACCTCAGAATCAGCCCAGGCCGCCAATTCTGTACCCTTAGAATGGGAAGTGATCGACCTGTCCCAAAAAGCCAAGGATGCGGGTAAAAAACTAAAAGAACCGCAAATAATCCAATCCCAAGCACTTGCTACCGTCAAATTCATCGCCACATCAGTGGTTGAGCATCAGGTAAAACCGGGAGAATCCCTGTGGAGTTTAGCCGACACCTATCAAACCACCCCTACAGCGATCGCTAACCGCAATAATCTCCCCCCCCAATCCGATCTGATTATCGGACAAACCTTAAAAATTCCCACTCCTGAGCAGTTGCCCCCGGCAGCCCCGGCAGCAACTCCTGAGCAGTTGGATAGTTCCTCTGCTAGTCTGCGTCAAACCCGTCAACGTCTCCAAGAAAGTTTGGCCGCCCTACGGACCCAGGAAATCCCCCATCAGTCCGATTCCGGGGAAACAGTAATCGTCACCGAAACTACCGCTCTCGTTCCCGATAATTCGCCAACCACTGTCGAGATTCCCGTTATTGCTCCCGAAGAATCGCCCCGACCAACCAGCCAGGTGATCCCGATTCCCGTTCCCACCCCTGAAAGCGATCGCCCGATAGCCACAATTGCCGTTAATCCTCCCTTGACAAGCAGACCGGAAATTCCCAGCGTTGCCCTACGAAATCCGGCTCCTGTGACTGAAATTCCCGCCGTTCCCAATCCTCGGGTCATAGTTCCCCCAGAAAACCAAGTTTATCGGGTTCGGCCAGGGGATACCTTAAACACGATCGCTCGCGCTCTCGGCATCACCCCCGCCGAATTAGCCAGGGAAAACGGCATTGACAACCCCAACCGGATTAAAGTTAATCAAACCCTAGTGATTCCCGACCGCTCTGCCAACGCTAGAGTTAATCAAAATCTTACCCCCTTGGTCGGCGATCGACCGAGATTGTCCTTTAACCCCAGCAATCGACAAAATTTGCCCGCCGCAACCGCCACCACGGAGACGGAAGAATTCCCCGAAAATATCACCGGCAGCTATCGGGAAAGATTGCGCCAAGAGGTGGCTAATCTGCGGGAAACTAACCTTTCGGAAACCCAGAAAAGTATCGCTATTCCCGTCGATAATCCCGCAGAAACCGTCGATGATCGGCAAATAACCCCTAATCCCCAATGGGCTGCCCTTCGTTCTCGTTCTAACCAAAGCACCCCCCCACAGATTATCGGTTCGGCTCCTACCAATGTGGAAGAATATAATGACCGCCTACGAATTCCCGTCGGCGAAACCGTAGAACCTTCCCTTCCTCCCCTCGCTAATCCCGATGAGTATTTACCTAATCCCGCCCCCATTTTTACCGGCTTTATCTGGCCCACCAGAGGTGTGTTAACCTCCGGTTTCGGTTGGCGCTGGGGCAGACCTCATCGCGGCATCGATATCGCCGGTCCAGTGGGGACCCCGATTGTGGCGGCGGCCGCCGGTGAAGTAATCGCCTCCGGTTGGAATTCTGGCGGTTATGGCAATCTGGTGAAACTGCGTCACCCCGATGGTAGCGTCACTCTCTATGCCCATAACAGCCGTCTGTTGGTGCGTCGCGGCCAAACTGTTCAGCAAGGCGAGCCAATTGCCCAGATGGGTAGCACCGGTTTTAGCACCGGCCCCCACCTACATTTCGAGGTTCACCCCTCCGGCCAGGGAGCAGTCAATCCCATCGCTTTCCTGCCAGGCAGACGTTAAAGATGCCCAGAAAGGGAAGAAAAAATCTTCCCTTTTTTGCTCTTGTGCAATTGGGTGATTGTGTGTTATGATTGATAACTGTGTAAACAACGGCTTAGTAGCTCAGTTGGTCAGAGCAGGGGACTCATAAGCCCAAGGTCGGCAGTTCAAATCTGCCCTGAGCCATCGGACAAGATCCAAGAAAACCAGCAAGATTATGGTCAGGTGATATCTCTTTCCCTTTTACTTGGGGACGCTCCCTTCGGGTTCTACCTGATAACTTTTTACTGATAACAGCAGCAAGGGAATTCCAAAATTTATTAGCCCAATTGTACTATAAATTTTGCCGATACAGTCACTACCATAATATTCTGGTAGGAGTACCTAGTGGTCAGTGAGTTTATCGAACTGCGTGCGCCCAAAATGTCCTATAGATATTTCGACCAAATTGAGATGCAGTCACGGAAACGAAGCCAAGAGAATGAAAAAACCGGAATTTGAATTTGATCCTAATAAAAGCCAAGCTAACAAAAATAAACATGGTCTAGATTTTGTTGAAGCTCAAGTATTATGGTTAGATTCCCAAAAAGTCGAAATTCCAGCCCGAACAGAAAATGAACCACGATTTGTTGTTATTGGTATAATAGCAGGTAAGCATTGGTCAGCCGTAGTTACCTATCGTCAAACCAAAATCCGTATTATTTCAGTCCGACGCTCTAGACCTGAAGAGGTAGAAATTTATGAAAGCTGAAGATTTTGACCGCAAATTTGATGATGGAGAAAATATCATCGAATACTTGGATTTAACTAAAATTAAACGTTCTAATTCCGAGGAACAAACAATTGCGTTTGAGTTTCCCTCATGGATGGTAGAGGCTCTTGAGCAAGAAAGTCAGCGTCGTGATTTACCGTTACAAGCTATTGTCAAAGACTGGATTGGGGAAAAATTGGCGTTGTCAAATTGAAAGATGATCCGAATCAGCACCGGAACTCAAATTACTTTGACTTGCCCTGAGCCAACTTGCCCTGAGCCAACTTGCCCTGAGCCAAGTCGAAGGAGTTGAAGGGGTCGAAGGGTAGCAAGGATTGCATTGCATCTTTCCTATTCTGATCTGACAACGCCTAATTATCAATCGCTGCACTGTAATCATCGCCAAGCTGATTATTTTTTCCCTTGCAGTAAACCAAAACGAATTAAACCCGACTCGTAACCGCGCCGCATTAACCCTAAAGATAAGGCCCCTTGGATAGTAGTATAACCGCTTGCTAACAAACCTGCGATCGCATCTGTGGTTAGGGCCGAATCAATCACCACATCCCAAAAAGCGGCCACCGATAGGGACCAATCATCGGTTTTTAGGTCTTGAAAGCCAACTTCACAGGCAATATCGGCGTATTCTGGCAAAGAAATCACATATGGCAGACAATAAACCTGATAAATCTCGTTTAATAGTTTAATCTCTCCTTCCGTTAAATTACCAGCCAGGGAAGTGGTCGGACGATGACACCAAGTAGCCATCAAAAAAGTCCCCCCGGGCTGCAAAACCCGATAACATTCCCGCAGAAATTGCCTTTTATCGGGCATATGTTCGCCACTTTCCAAAGACCAGACCAGATCAAAATTATTCTCAGGAAAGGGGGTTTTTAGGGCATCAGCCACAGAAAAACTCACTTGTTCCTCTAAATTAAACTCTTGCGCTCTTTGGCTGGCTCTAGCGGCTTGTACCGGGGATAGAGTAATCCCCACCGCTTGGCTGTGAAATTTTTCGGCCAGATAAAGACTACTGCCACCAATGCCACAACCGACATCGAGAATCTGATTAGCACTGGTGACATTTCCCCAAGTTAATAATTCTTCTATTAAATCAATTTGTGCCTGACGGCGATCGAGTTTAATCTTGCCGCCCCGACCGTAGTAACCATGGTGCATATGTTCGCCCCAAATCCTTTCCCACAGTCCACTAGAGGAGTCATAAAAATCGGCTATTCGTTGATCAAGTTCCATGGTGATTTCCTAGTTAAGAGAGGCACTCTTGCCAGAGATTAGCCAGATATGTTATACCAAATCCTGTTTAAAAAGTACAGCAAAGTGGGAAGTGGCAAGTGGGTTTTCAAAGTTCGATGTGTTTTACTTTATCTTAATATCATTCGATCTTGTTCGACTTTATATTAATATCATAGGTTCCGATTTTTGCAAGAGGTCTTATGATTAAGGCAGGATTAAAACTACTGGCTGTTTTGATTTTTAGTATTTTTAGCTTCAATGGGGCGGTCTTGGCCGAGGAAGCACCCAAGCTATCTGGTTATCAGGCAGATTTAAGCCAAACATCTGTTTCTGGCCTTTCATCAGGGGCTTTCATGACGGCTCAATTCCATGTCGCCTACTCAGATAGACTGGTAGGAGCAGGTATTATTGCTGGCGGTCCTTTTTATTGTGTAGGTTCTTACGAGACGGATCCAGAGCAATTTTTCGAGCAAGCGACATCAACTTGCATGAATCCTCTGACTGAGTCAGTAGGACCGGATGGGAAAAGATTATTTAAAAAAGCTCAAAAACTGGCCAGTGCCAACAAAATTGCCGATCTCAACAACTTAAAAGATGATCGAGTCTATCTATTCAGTGGTTCAAATGATCGCGTAGTTAAAACTGTCGTAGTTGACAAAGTAAAAGATTTTTATCAAGCTGCCGGCTTGCCCTCAGAAAATATTAAATACGACAAGAATATCAATGCCGGTCATGCCATAATTGTCGAGGAGTCTAGGGTGTCATGTTCAGATACTAAGTCACCCTTTATAAACGACTGCGATTTCATGCAATCCCATCGGATTTTAGGGCATATTTATGGCAAGTTGAATCCACCAGTTGACTCTAATAGATTAAGTGGCAAGATTATTCGGTTTGACCAGAACGAGTTTATTGACGGTAAAAAGACGAGTATGAGTCGGGAGGCTTATGTTTATGTACCTGAAGCCTGTAAAAAAGAAAGCTGCAAAGTTCATGTAGCTATTCATGGTTGCAAACAGGGGGCAACGGAAATTGATGATACTTACTACACTAAAACCGGTTACAATGAAATAGCTGATACCAATAGGATAATTGTCCTATATCCCCAGGTTGAACCGTCAGCATCAATCCCTTACAATCCCCAGGGATGCTGGGATTTTTGGGGATATTCTAGTGCAGACCCAGATAATCCTGTCTTTTATACTAGAGAGTCTCCCCAGATGAGGGCAATTGTCGCTATGTTAGAACGGTTGGCCGAACCGCGCCCTCAATAATTTAATCTTTTTGCTGGCACAGACAGAGAAATACATTAAGCAGTTTACGAGGAAACTACCATGCAAAACGAGCTAGTTAAACAGTGGATTGACTCGAACAAATTGGCAATAGAGTCCTTCAAGAATATTACGGCCACTAATGTGAACGCGATGGATGCCATGTTAACAAGTTTTGTTAACCCCAGCGCCTTCGCTGAACTAAGCAAGGGTTATCTAAGCTTGACCAAAGAATTGGGGGAAGTTTATACTGATAGTATTAATGAACTATTTCAAAGCCAACTGAAGCTGGTGAATTTACAGGCAACCTCTGATTCTTTTAAGGACTTGGGTGAAATTTATGTAAGTTCGATGACCAGTCTCGGACTAAAGCAAGCAGAATTGATGCGCCTCTATCTAGAAACTACAGCCAAGTATCTAGAGATCTTAAAGGGCGCTCAAAAAGTAGATGATCTATTCAATGTCCAAACCAGTATTTTTAGCGAACTTCAAGAAAAGTTGCAGGGGAATATGCTCGAAACAATGGGAGTTTTTAACTCTATCAATACTGCTCTGGACAATTGGACTCAAAAAAGCCTTGACGCATTTGCATCTGATGAGAGTTAAAAAAACTTGATCTTGCGGGTTATGTCTTTAGCCAAGTTCTCGGTTTGTTGCCCCAAACATATCCCCAACGGCGGGCAAGTGCCAGCGCCGCCAGATTACCCGTCGGGGTATCGAGGAAGACTGGCGCCTCAGGAGCATCAGCCAACAGGGCTTGTAGCAGCTTGTTATCGCCCTTCCGAAACTCCAGGAAGAGCGATAACCCGAAACTCTCAGCGACGGACAAAACCCTTTAAAGTCTATGGTAGGTAGGGTCAAGAGAATCAAACCCGACAGCAACCCCGAAAATCGTGTCAGAATAGATCATTGTAGTCACTGATGATCTTCGAGAAAAATATTTATATGTTAAGACGGGACAGCTACGATTTAATCATTGTCGGGGGTGGTATAGTCGGAACCACCCTAGCGGTGGCCTTAAAAAATACAGGATTAAATATCGCTATGATCGAGGAACGTCCCCTAGAGGTGGCCGCCTCCCGTCGTCAAGCTTATGCCCTCTCGTTGATGTCGAGCCGCATTTTTACAGGCTTGGGTATCTGGGATAAAATCTCGCCCAGTATCGGTAAATTTCGTCATATTCGCCTTTCTGATGCCGATTACCCGATTTTTGTCCCCTTTGTGGTCGATGAGCTAAAAACCGATTATTTGGGCTATGTGGGCGAACATCAAGTGATTTTAACCGCCCTGCACAATGCTGGCCAAGATTGCGATCGCATTGACTGGTTATCCCCTGCCAAAGTGTTAGAAGTGGAGTACGGAGCAGAAACAGCCACTGTCACCCTGGAAGAAGCCGGTCAAACCCGAAAAATCACCACAAAATTAGTCATCGGGGCCGATGGAGCCAGATCCGCTATCCGGCAAGGGGCGCAAATTAAAACCAAAGGTTGGAAATATTGGCAATCCTGTGTCGCTTTCACCATTAAACATCAACTCGATCGCAACGATACCGCCTTTGAAAGATTTTGGCCCACCGGTCCGATGGGCATTTTACCGCTCCAGGGTAATCGCTGTCAGATCGTTTGGACAAATCCCCATGGGGAAGCGAAAAAACTGCAAGAAATGCCCGAAGCGGAATTTATCAAGAAATTAGAAGCATATACGGGGGGATTACTGGGAAAACTCGAATTAGTTAGCCCCCGCGCTCTCTTTCCCGTACAGTTAATGCAGAGTGATACTTATGTTAAACCCCGACTGGCTTTAATTGGTGATGCCGCTCACTGTTGTCATCCCGTCGGTGGTCAAGGTTTAAATTTAGGCATTCGCGACGCGGCCGCTTTAGCGCAGGTATTAAAGGAAGCAGTGGAAAAGCAAGAAGATATAGGAGCGCTTTCTACCCTAAAATCCTACGAAAAATGGCGTAGATCGGAGAATTTAGCGATTTTAGGCTTCACAGATTTTCTAGATCGCCTGTTCTCCAATAACTGGCCGCCTATCGTTGTCATCCGTCGTCTCGGATTGGCAATGATGCGCGGTTTCCCCCCGTTGAAATTGTTTGCCCTGCAATTAATGACGGGATTAAAAGGACGTATTCCCCAATTAGCTAGATAGCTGGCCGCTAATTCCGGGAATGGGGGAGAAAGGAAGAAAAAAAAAGCTTGCAAAATGCTGCGATTATCGCTATGATGGTTAAGGTTCAATATCGGGGCGTAGCGCAGCTTGGTAGCGCACTACTTTGGGGTAGTAGGGGTCGTGGGTTCGAATCCCGCCGCTCCGATTGCAGAAAAACAGAGAGTTAGGTAGGGATGCAACCAATCCCTACCTTGTCCTGTTTACT
>NZ_JASJFF010000794.1:0-4213 GCF_030065435.1 Microcystis sp. M53603_WE2 | reverse complement strand
TGAATAACGAGGGACACTGCTAAAATTAAGCTGATCGATTCAGGTATATCCAGATAAAATGCGAATATTAACCCTTGTACCGGGAGGAATTAGCAATCAACTGCTGTTTTTTCCCACTCTAGAAACCCTCCAGCAAACTTACCCCCAAAGCAGCATTGATGTTTTGGTCGAACCTAGAGCAAAGGCTGCCTATCGTCTCTGTCCCCAGGTTAGGGAAGTGCTTTTATTTGACTATCGAGATCAGTACGGATTAGCGGATTATTTAAATATTTTGGGAGTAATTCGAGACCGGGAGTACGAAATCGCCATTAGTCTCACCAATCGTCCTGCTATCAACCTTTTACTCTGGTTAAATGGTGTTCTTAACCGTATAGGCTATGAAAATAATGGCAGCTGGTTCTTATCGCAACAAGTACCCCAGCCAACGGAAGGCTATCTAGCGGATAATTATCACGCACTGGTCAAAGGGTTAAAGATTGCCGCACCCTGTCCACCTTTAAAAATAACATTGAATCGGGATGATATCGATTGGGCCCAAATGGAGCAGCAACGCCTCAATATCAAGGATAGCGGCTATATTCTCCTCTACGCCGGCGGTAGCGATCTCAGCATCAGCCAAGGACTGGAAACGCTTTATCCCCTAGAGAGTTGGCTAGAAATTATCCAAGGCATTCGCCATCAACAACCGGAGTTGCCAATTGTCGCAATCCAGGGAGAACTAGATGAAGCTTGGGTTTTAGCCCTCAAAGCCATGGATAATAACTTAAAAGTGTCCAGAACGGGCGATATCGGTAAAATGGCGGCTATGATCGCCGGTGCTAATTTATTATTAGCTACCGAAAGTGTCCCTTTACAGTTAGCCGTGGCCGTGGGAACCTATACCCTCTCTCTGCTGGTTCCTTCGTTGTCTAAGAGAGTTTTACCGAGTGGGGGAGAGCTACATCGATATATTGAAGCTAATACGGGAAAAGTCGCCGATATTACCCCCGAAACTGTCCTGAAAAAGATTTGGGGCCAGTAAAAAATCGGGTTTTGATCGCTTTTCTCTGGGATCGAAACCCGAAAAAAAATCAGCATCAAAGCTCAATTTTGCGATTGAGATAACTGACTTTTCAAGGATTCTAGGGAGGCCCAACGACCATCGATGGCAGTCTTTTCCGGAAGAAGAAAATCGGGTGGTTGACAATTGGCTCCGCAGAGTTGACGGGGGGGTAAAGTTAGACATAACTGCTCGTATAACCACATTTGCGGGTCAAAATCCCCGTTAGGATCGAGGGTTTCCGAGAGGTCTTCGTAGGCTATTTCTCGCTCTAGAGGATAGGAGCTATCGTAGTCTTTATTTTTGTCTAGCCAGATTAATTCGGAAGTGTTTAATTGCAGACGATGATTATATTGTTGTAAACAGCGATCGCAGGTTAAAGTGACGATGGTTTCCGCTTTCACCGATACTTCCAAAAAATTGCCCCCATGTCTAACCAACAAGGTTCCCCGCACCGGTGTCAAGGTTTCTAGACCGGGGATAAAATTATCGGTGATAATCACTCTTTGTCGATCAGGAGATTTGAGGAGGTGGGGGATAAAAATAGTTTCCATAGATAACTCCTGTATCATTTATCGGGTGTCAACTGCGTTAGCGAGTAACGCCACCATAATTGCTCGGTGACAATCTTTCCTTTATCAGCTTATCGCAGCCCTCGCCTCTAGAGACATAGACCAGTCCTAGACTTTGGGGTGTAGGGTGTATTTTCAGTGAACAGTGAACAGTAAACAGTAATCAGTGAACTGAAAACTCACATCTGATAACTGATAACTGATAACTGATAACTGATAACTGCATTTGACAGGCTGTCTGTTGATCGATCGAGAAAGTTTCCTCAGAATTGGGAGTATATGCACAAAGATACTCCTATGTCAACGGTTTTGAAAAATTTTCTTCCTCGCCTCGGTGGATTGGTTATTGTTGCACTGCTCTGCTCGCTTGTGCTGGGGGGATGGCCTCGGCAGGGAAAAGCGGCTCAATCAGTACATTTGTCCTACTGGTTGCGATCGGGAATTGAACAACTAGAGGCGGGTAATTATCAGCAAGCTTTGCAGGATTTCAATCAGTCGATCGAACGGGAAAATAACTTGGCCCTAGCCTACAGTAATCGCTGTTTAACTGAGATTTATTTGCAGGATTATCTCCACGCTTGGCAGGACTGCACCCGCTCTTTACAACAGCAATCCGATAATTATCTAGCCCATTTCCATCGGGGTTTAGCTTTTTATCGTTTGGGAGATTATCCACAGGCGCTGACCGATTATAACCAGACTATCCGGTTAAAACCCAGCTATTATCAAGCCTACTATAATCGGGGTTTAGTTCAGGCAGCCATGAAAAATTATCCCCTTGCCCTAGCTGATTTTAATCAATCCTTGCGTCAAATTACTAACTGGCAACCCGACACTTTAGCCACTATTTATAATGATCGAGGTTTATCTCATTTAGCCCTCCACAATTTTACCTCAGCCAAAGCGGATTTTAATCAAGCTCTCCGGTTAAATAAAAATAACGCTTCAGCCTACTATAATCTAGCTTGTACCGCTCACCAATTAGGTGAATACGACCGCTCGATCGCTCATTTAAATCAGGCGATTGCCATCGATCCTTTTTATGCCGATGCTTATATTAGAAGGGGATTACTGCGGCATCAATTGGGTTATTATCAATCAGCTTTAGCGGATTTAAATCAAGGAGCAAATCACCTCTATCATCAGGGATTGCACCACAATTATCAGCAAATCCTCGCCCTCATCGAGCAGATTCACCAACAGTTACTTTCCTTACCATCTCCCATTGTTTAAAAGAGCGATCAATATTATAAAGGAAAGCGCTTCATGGCTGTGACGGCGAGACGGGCATTATCTTTAAGGACTTGGGAAACTCGGGGAATTTGGGGAATTTGCCAGAGAACATCGACGGTGCGCCGTAATAATCGCACTAGATCTCCCTCATCGAGGCTAGTATTTTCGCACAATTCCGGCCAGGATGTCCCTTGGGCCCAACGGGAGGCAATCCCCATCAGTTGGGTTTCTAACCAGACGGGAATAGTTATATCGTAGCGAGATTGAGCTTGATAGAGTAAACGGCGAACTTCTCGCAGACCGGGGGAATTTCCCTCTCCTTGCCGCAAAATATCGATAACTTCTGGCACAGGAGGGTAATTGCACCAAGTATCGGGGCGAGGGGGTTCCGTAATCATGGCGCTGATGGCGGCGGCTAGTTGGCTAGGAGTCAATCGGTCCAAATCTCCGGACATCATCGCTAATCCTAACCAGAGTTCATTTTCCCCGCGAATAGTGGCCGCCGCTTCTCCGAGGGGAGTGGGCAAATAACCCTCTAATGCTTGGAATTCCCGCAAAATCTCGATTAGATTCAGAAATTCTTCCCAGTAGTAGGATTTACGCGATTGTTGTTTTTGGTATTTAATCTGGGTCTTGTGTAACTTATCGCGAGCAATTTCTCGATCGTAGTATAATTTCATCAATCGCCCTGGATTTTTGCGTTTTTGCAGGGGATGAGCGGCAATTTGACTATTGACAATTTCAATTTTTTGTGCCTGTGTTTCCAGTTCCACCACCGGTGGGATGCCCTGCACTTGTTGGGGGATTAAATCGGCGATCGCCTGAGTATTTTCCTCACCCTTGCGCCAACCCCCTAGGGAAACAGCTTCTAGGGAAGGGGGTATCAGTTCGCCTAATTCCGCGGGAGTGAGAAAACCTCGATCGATCTCGCTAATATCGGCATAGGCGGCTAAATACCAGCGATTATCACTACCTAAACAAACAAGGGTTCGCACTTGACCGGCTCCGTGCAGGGTATTGACGAAGATAGCGGGGACGGGGACGGGAACCTTAATATGTTTGCCCTTGAGATGGAGGATGGTTCCGACGGGAATATTCGGCAATTTTAGATGTATTTCCTGTCTTTTCTGTGCCTCTGACTGACTAGCGAGGATTTTATACAGTCTTTCTTCTTCCCGCAGTCTTTCCCGTAGCTTTTCGTAACTAAAGACCTGCTCCCGTTCGATACCGGCTAATTCCATATCCAACTTAGCTAATTCGGTGGTTAAGACGGTAATCTGTTGTCGTTCGGGGCTTAACTTCAAACGAGCGAGATATTCGGCGAAACTGCGCTCTAAGAGGTCTTTGGCCTCCTCTAGACTGTGTTTTT
>NZ_JASJFF010000561.1:0-1384 GCF_030065435.1 Microcystis sp. M53603_WE2 | reverse complement strand
GTCCGTCCGATTACCCATACGATTCCCAAACCCCTGATCCCGATTTTACAAAAGCCGGTGATGGAGTTTTTGTTGGAACTGTTGCGACAGCATGGCTTTGATCAGATCATGGTCAATGTTAGTCATTTAGCCGAAGAAATTGAGAGTTATTTCCGCGATGGTCAGCGTTTTGGGGTGCATATCGGCTATTCTTTCGAGGGTAGAATCGAAGAGGGCGAGTTAATCGGTGATGCCCTAGGATCGGCGGGCGGTTTACGACGAATTCAAGATTTTAATCCCTTTTTTGACGATACTTTTGTGGTTCTCTGTGGTGATGCGCTGATCGATCTTGATTTAACCGCAGCCGTTAAATGGCATCGGGAAAAGGGAGCGATCGCCACTATTGTCACCAAAACCGTCCCCAGAGAGGAAGTATCCAGTTATGGGGTGGTAGTTAGCGACGAGGAAGGAAGGATTCTCAGTTTCCAAGAAAAACCGGCCATCGATGAAGCTTTAAGTACCTGCATTAACACGGGGATCTATATTTTTGAACGAGAAATCATTGATTTTATTCCCCCTAATAGTAAATACGACATCGGGGGCGAATTATTCCCCCAATTAGTCGCTAAAGCTGCGCCTTTCTACGCTTTAAACATGGATTTTGAATGGGTGGATATTGGTAAAGTCCCCGACTACTGGCAGGCAATTCGCGGGGTGTTATCCCGGAAAATTAAAAATGTTGCTATCCCCGGCATCGAAGTCAAACCGGGCATCTACACGGGCTTAAATGTGGGGGTAAACTGGGATCGAGTCGATATCACCGGACCTGTGTATATCGGGGCAATGACGCGCATTGAAGACGGGGCGAAAATTGTCGGTCCGAGTATGATTGGCCCAAATTGTTGGATTTGTGGCGGCGCGACAGTGGATAATAGCGTTATTTTTGAATATTCTCGCCTCGGTTCAGGGGCCCGTTTGGTGGATAAGTTGGTCTTTGGGCGCTATTGTGTTGATAAAACCGGCGCGGCGATCGATGTGGAAGCGGCAGCCTTGGATTGGTTGATTACCGATACCCGCAAGGTTCCCCCAGAATTTGATCACCCTAAACATCAGGCAATTCGTTCTTTATTCAATAGCAAGTAGGCAACACCGCAACAGGGAACTTTTTACTTTTACTTGATAAGTACCTAAGCAAAATTAATTACACATATCTAACCACTCCTTGCATTAGTGCCTTTTGCATGAGTGCCTTTTGCCTATCCTAACCAAGACATTAATTTTGCACGACTACTTAAGTAGGGTCTGCTGAAAAAGTTTTTCCTGGGGGTAGGAGTCAGTAGCCGGTCGTCAGGAGTCGGTCGTTTTAGGCTTTGTTGCCCTTGTTTTTTGTACCAAGCGATGTACT
>NZ_JASJFF010000576.1:0-2025 GCF_030065435.1 Microcystis sp. M53603_WE2 | reverse complement strand
GGGATTCGGGAATTTTTGTCCAATCAATTAGTTGGTGAACTTCAGGAAAAAAGAAGCATAAAAACGCTTCAAAATACTCGGTTAATGCTTCTTTCCAGGGTTCATCATAATTGGCTGTTGTTTGGTTCATTGGAGTTGTTTGCTTACTCGTAGGCTGTGAAGCGCGATAGCGTAACGCACCGATTTAATAATAGAGGTGGTGGTGGTAATCTGGGGATTTTGTTGTAAAAAAGCGGTGATCTGTTCGATTCCGTCTTCGTTGGGAGAGAGAATAACCGTGGCGACTTCTGGAATTACCCCAGCTTGGAGACTTTGATAATCGCTAACACCAGCATCGAGGAAAACTAAGGTAGCGGTTAAACGCTGATTTCTCGCACTATCCACCCGATTAGCTTGACTCAAGCCATCAGATTGAGCGAAATTGAACAAAACATCGTCAACAGCAGGAAAGCCCGGCAAAAGGGTAGAAGTCATGACATTAACCGCAAAGGATGACTTCGACTATTTTATGCAAAGAATCCCGAATTTTTCAAGGGGGATATAACAAAAATTAACATTGATTACAAGAAACCGGGTTTCTCAAAGGAACAAGAAAACGGGTTTTCTAAATAGTTTCTCGCAGAAACCCGTTTTCTAAAATCACAACTTAATCTAATTCATTTGCCGTTTGCAAAACCTCCTCATAAAGTTGACGACTGATGCGAAAATTTGCTTGGAGTATTAGAGCATCGATTATGGGTTGAACCTTAGCAATCAATCCTCTATTTTTAGCGATTAAAAGAACTCCTAGAACCCCCGTAATTGACAGCCCCAAACGCACAGCCTCCCTCCGTCCAAGACGCTCATCAATTAACAATTCATCTGCTTTTAATTCTAAGGCAAGAGCGATTGCTTCTGCTTCGCCAAGATCTAAATTATATTCATTCCTCAAACAAGCCACAAGTTCCAAATTAGCGGCTTGTTTAACCTGTATCCAGTTCAGAGAAATTATCGCTTTAATGCGGATATCTTCCTCAGTTAAATTGGCTAATTCATTGGCAACTGCTTGGGGAATAACAACATTAGTATAAATATCTTTTAAGATTGACAGATAGCCAACAAGAGCAAGACTGCTGAGAGGAGAAGTATCGCTAATAATAATCATAGCCAACCTTTCTCTTTTAAATGCTTAATATCTTCCTGAAACTCAGCAACATCATAGTGAATACAAATTCCTCGTTCAGAAAGCATCCGTTGAAACTTGATTTGATTAATACCTAATAACTCACTTGCTTTTCCTAAGCTAATCTTATCTTGTTGGAATAACATAACAACAATTTCCTTCAACAGTTCATCCTCTGATAAACCACTTGCTTTAATCACTTCTTGGGAAATAACTAGAGTCATATTTTCTCCGTATTTTGATAAGAATTATACAAATGCTATCCTATGTTTTGCGGTCTGTCAATTCCCTTTGGCAGACCTCACTTCTAACTGTTAACTGTTAACTGAAATTCCCTCTCCGAAGCAATCTTACCCCTTGTCATGGCGAAGATGCGTTCGCTAACGTCAAACCTAGGCAGTTAAAGTATTTAACCAACTGATTAAATCTTTAACTGTAGAGAAATCGAATAAAGCTTCTGCTAATGCTTCGACATCATCAATACTTAACTCCATAATTTTAGTTTCCAATGAAGGATTAATCTCCCCTAACTTTCGTTTAAGTTGACGAAGAATCAATGTCTTTTCCCGTTCAATACCTTGTTCGATACCTTGTTCGATACCCCGTTCAATACCTTGTTCGATACCCCGTTCGATACCTTGTTCAATACCTTGTTCGATACCCCGTTCAATACCTTGTTCAATACCTAGTTCAATACCTTGACGCATCCAACTGGTGGTAATTTGCATAACTCCCTCCTGTACGGGTTGACTAAATGTGCTAATCTCTTGTTGAAATTGTATCTCTTCGACCGGATTTAGATTGAGATAAGTATCAATAAATCCAGAAATTAATTGCATTCTCGCCGCATCTAACCTTAAAGT
>NZ_JASJFF010001110.1:0-8114 GCF_030065435.1 Microcystis sp. M53603_WE2 | reverse complement strand
AAGTAGCTGGTTATAATTAAATTAAAAATGGATTTTAGGTTCGATCCCCCCTGCCCCCCTTGATAAGGGGGGTGCCGATAGGCGGGGGGATCCCCCCTTAATCCCCCCTTGATAAGGGGGGTGTCTGATAATTTTTAACGCCTACCTACTTATCATTGTAGCTATAGTCCCTACTGGCAATGGGTTTTAAGCAATATATTAGTAAAAATCATCAATTGAATGTTAAGAAGTGCGGAAAGTGAGTTCAACAAGGTTTTTAGATTTATTCAGCAAACCCTGACTATCCCCGTACAATTATCAGCATATCGATCATAAACCTTGAGATAGGTTGCACACCATGAGCGAATACCAATATTACGAATTCCAAGCGATCGATCGCCACCTCACCCAAGAGGAAAGAGCTGCCATAGGCGAGCTATCGAGCCGCGTCAAACCGACGGCAACGAGTGCCAGTTTCACCTATAGTTACGGCAATTTTCGGGGGGATCCCAAACAGGTGCTGGCTCGGTATTTCGATATCATGTACTACATCGCCAACTGGGGAACACAGCAATTAATGTTTCGTTTTCCCACATCCCTGATCAACCGAGAGGCAATTGAACTTTACTGTATCGATAATTATATCAGCTTATCTTTTGCGGGAGATTGGGCAATTTTAGATTGGGAATTTAGTCAAGAAGAAGGTTTTAATGACTGGATAGAAGGAGAAGGGATTCTATCGGAATTGATAGGATTACGCCAAGAAATTCTCCAGCAAGACTATCGAGGATTATATTTAGCCTGGCTGAAAGCTATTGACTTATCCGAGGGATATATAGACATCGATAAGACGCAACTAGAACCTCCTCTACCCCCCGGACTAAATCAACTTTCTGAATCTCAAAAGGCTTTTACGGAAATCTTTGAATTGGACGAACACTTATTAAATGTTGCTTGTGCATCCAGTGGTAAACTAACAACTATCTCGGAGCAAACTTGGCAACAAGCTATTACTCAATTATCCGCTTCTGAACGCCAAGATTTCCTATTAAGATTGGCTAAAGGAGAACCTAATTTATCTGCTAAATTCAAACAAAAGCTGTCTCAATTAATCCCTACTTCTCCCCCCTCTAACCAGCCTCGACGCACGGTTCAAGAACTTCTTGAGGCTGCTTCTGAGGAAGAAAAAAAGGCAGAAAAACGGCGACAACAAGAAGCGGAAGCCAAGCGAATTGAGGAACTACAAACTTTAGCTAAACGGGAAGCGCAAGTTTGGCAGCAAGTCGAGTCCCTAATTCAGAAAGCCCAGTCTAAATCCTACTATGAGGCTGTTAAATTGTTGGTCAAATTAAGAGATTTAGCCGAATATCAAAACGGGTTGCCCGTTTTCCAAGAGTGCCTGAACCAGATTTACGAACAGTACAGTAACCGGTCTGGGTTGAAGAGGAGGTTACAGGAAATAGGACTTACCGACAGTAAGTGAATCGCTCTTGAATTTTCTATTTCTTTGTGTTTTCATGCAGCACTAATTAGGGCTTGCTGAATAAATCTAAAAACATTGTTGGATAAGGCTTTTAGACTTTTTTCTCCTCAAAAAGTGCCAACCATTGGAGTGATCGGGGGTAAAATTCAGCTACTTTTTCCCTGAAAATTAGGTAACTGACTGCCTCAAAATCGGTAAAACCCCACACCCCACACCCTGCCCCTAGGAAAAGCTTTTTCAGCAAACCCTATATATTTTTCAGCTTACTAGCCCCCGCCTTTTCTTTCCACCCTTATCCCGAACTGACGTTAGCCTATACTCAACGGATTTAGTATGATACCAAATCTGTTTTTAACAATCTGATTAACTCTCAAGTTATGGATTGTTTCTCCCCGCTCCCCACTATCCTATACTTTTTAAACAGGATTTGGTATCAGATATCTGCCTAATATTATCTCAGGACTAAAAGGTTTTCTGGTGGAGAAATCGACCTAATTGACACTCCCATCGCTAAATATTCCTTGTCTTGCTACTGAGGTGGTGTTTTAGCGATTTCTGCTTGCTGTTTTGGCTTTTCTTTCTCCTGTACAACCTGGCTGAAATACCCTTCCACATCGCGCTGGATAATGTTTTCTACTCGTTGAGCAAAATCGGGATAGACTTCGGCGTGATTTTGGGCATGGCGATAAGAACCACTCAACTGGAGAAATTGCCAGCCCTCAATTTTCATCGCCTCTGCCGTGTTGCGATAGTGGCGATAGCGTTCGCCATAATGAAAGAACTCTTCAACGGCAGCACTGATAGCAACCACCTGACTTAAGCCAAAGGCGAGCCAACCGACTACTACTTGAACGTCATTGGCGTTGATATTAAGACTGACCAAGGCCGGAACAATCACCCCCCCGATAATTGTGAGCAGTCGGAGAAAATAGTATTGGTTGCGGGTTGTCTGGGCCCTGCCTTCTAGCCACAGTAATTGCTCGAGCCAGCGGGCTTTCATAAACTGCTTCTGTAAATCTGGCAAGTCAATCTGCTCGATCAAAGCAGAGATTTCTTGCTGGAACTGCTCACGATAAAGTTTGGACTTTTTTGGCATAATATTTGTACTTTTAATCAGTTAGTAGAAAAAAATTTCGGCTCTGGTTTCTCAAGTTTCCCGATTTCCGATTCCCGCTCCTTGAGCTTTCCAATAATCAAACTTAGTTGTGTCTAGATGCTCGACGATCCCCCCCAATTGACGCACTTGCTTGACCATATCGCCAGTCCCGCCACGTCCATCACCGCCTTTGCCATCCCAGAGGACAATCAACCGCACCCGATCGATTCCGTAGATCAAACTGGAATAGAGAGCCCAACGATTGTTACGCTCAAAGGAATTGCTTCCTTTCGGGACCGGTCCGATTCGTTCCGGTTGTAGGTTGAGCGCGACCTGGGGATGATTCTTAATCCTATAGAAACGCTCTACCCAATCATCGCCGGCAAAGCTGACTGACTCTTCAATAAATTGAGCCGACTCGAAGGGCAGATAGACCTCGACTTTCATCTGGCGCTCTAAACAGGCTTCTAGAAACAGGATATCGCCCCCACAAGCGAGTCCCGGCATGATCGCCAGATCCGTGGTATCAGCTTGCAGCTTATCGAGTACCTCCTTAATTTTTTGTTGCGCCTCGGTTTCCATATCCGAGGGAAACCGAGGCCTCGGGCGGTCTGGCTTGTCAATCATGTGGCCGGAGAAGAGGAAAACTTGCGGAGGTTCCTTCACCGTTGGGGAGGAGATCGCGGCTTCTTGATGTTCTATTCTCTCCAATTCTGCTTCGAGGACATCGAGGCCTGACTTGACATATTCAAGGCGGAAATTCAGGGATTCTAAGAGTTTCAATTGTTCTAGGGTTGAAAGTAAAGCAAATTTATTGTTCCAGAGCCGGTTGAGCGCCCTTTTATAGGCTCTGGCCACCTGTTGCGGGTTGCGGGCGGTACAGATGGCCAGATCGCCGAGGGAGAGGAAGACCCAAACATCGTTGTTATCCTTGAGAGCAGCACTGTCCAAGCTAAATTTAACGGCTCCAGACAGCACCGGCAACTCCTCTTTGATCGCTTTCTCTTCTGGATCGCCGTCCCTACCATGCCTGGCTAAATACTTGAAGACGGCAGATAGAGTCAGGGCGTTGATGCCGGAATAGTAATGATTCTGATCGAGGCGGTAGGCTTGCAGGTAAGTCTCAATCGCTTTTTGTAGTAAGTGGGCCGATTCTTCGGCTGTTTGGAGGCACTCCGCTTCATTGGAGATGCCGACCCATCGCTCCTTCCACATTTCCTTGTAAATGCGAGCTAAGTAGGAAAGGGCATCGATATTGGCCGGTTCATCCCGCAGCAGCGACTCTAACTGTACGACTGCCTCATCATATCGCTTCAGTCGGCTCAGGTGAAAGGCTTCCTCGCGCCGGAATTCGGCATTTTTCGGCTGCAGTGCCAGTCCGTTGCGATATTGCTGGAGCGCAAGTTGATAATTTCCTAGGTTTCTTAAGGCTTTCCCCGCTTCGGCGATCGCCTCGCATTTTATTAGGGGGTTGCTCACTTCTTCGATCAACAGCAAAACGTCACCAATGCGATCTTGGCGTTGGGCGATCACTACCCGTTTCCGCCAATTGTTGTACTCATCCCAGTAGCCAATGGCTAGGGGGGTTTGCAAGGACCGGCGATCGGGTTCTTCCAAGCCGTCGAGTAAATTGAAAATGGGGCTGTGAATGCGATGATGGTCTGATTCCCCGGTAGCGCGAGCCATTTTAGCGATCGCCTGTTTGTCTTTTTCCAGGTATTGGCGATCGGGCTGGCCATTCTCGTCACAATGGTAGGGGAGAGTGCGGACGTTAAAAATATCGAAGGGCAGATAACCTCGGCCCGACTGGATATGAATTAGTCCCCGCTTGCGTAGGGCGTGGCGTACTCCTAACTCATAAAAAACGTTGGCATTATCAATGCTGAGGTCAGCAATTACCAGATCCGCCAGCAATAGTTCCTGAAACATATCGGTGAGGATATCGCCGCTGACGCTTTCTTCATCGGCTCGAAACGGCTCAAATCCAGCTTCGATTAAGGCTGGTTTAATTAAGTCTTGATAGATGCTATTAAAATCTATCCAGCGGTCGTCTGGCCCTTTTTTCTTACCAAAGGGCATGACGACGAAGGCATGGGGCAACCCCTGGGGGCTGGCAGCGGTATCATGCTCTTGTTTCGGTTGGGGAACTAGCTCTAGGTTCGACTCAGAAACTTGTTCGGCGTTGGCGGCAGAATTTTTCTGGTCAATAATTTCTTGACTGGGCATATTAATCTTTCTGACTCAAGCAAGATTGATCATAACTTATTTTAGTGAGATTGAATCCCTAGCCATTTTTTGTTAAAAAAGGGTTCTTCTCAACCTAGTATGTAAAAAGGTAAGAGCCTAAAAAACTAACATAGTTACCAACAGTAACAGTGCCAGATTAGTTGGCCAATAAAGTAGCTTTGGGATTAAGTTATTTTTATAATCAATCCAATCAATTTTGATATTAGAAGCAAAAAGTATGGCATTAATTGCGACTAAAAGAATCATTATATATAGTATAAAGTAGAAATAATCAAGATAAATAATACCTGCCGTGATAATTTTTTGTCTGAGATTAATCTGATCGATAATGACAATGAAAAGAAAAGCCCCACAAGCGGAAACGATCTCTAAAGCGGTAAAATCTTGATTTTCACCGCTCTCTTTATGTTTGATGATCAGTATTTGAATACAAAAAAGCAGTAATAGGACAACAATAATTATCATCATATTACTAATCAGTACATTGATAAAATTTCGTTGGAGAACAACCGTAAAATAGAGTTCGGGAAAATTGTCCTGGCCGATATAGCTGTTAAGTCCAAAATTGGTATTATAGTTATTGAGTTTGTACTGGAAAAAACTACTCTTAATATCCCAACCAGGTAAAACAAAATCCTCTGCTAAACCGGGTAGGGAAGTAGGAACCATCAAATCGTAGGCATCAAAATCTGGGGTGAGGATGATATTTTTGTAGAAGTCTTTAGGCCAGAGGCGAATCCAGACATCTTTAACATCAAAGGGATATTTAGAATAATCAAAGTTTTCTCGGAGTTTAGCTTCAAAATACCAGACGATCACTTCAAAATTTTGGTCTTGATGACGATGAATCTCGGTTACATTGGGATCAACTGCTTCGGGAAGAATAAAACCCCGACTGACGTTTTGAGGGATATTCTTATCATACTTTTGCCAAATATAGCCCGTGATAAACACATCATTAGCATCTTCAAATTCTAGAGACTGCACAAAAACTCCTGTGGGAATATAGAGGGGGGAGTCTTTAGGGTTTTCGGATTTACGAGATTGCAAAAATTTATTTAAACCCGCTTTTTTCAGAAGCACTATATTGTTTTTCTGTTCGATTTTATGTTCAGAGATTTGGAGATACCAGATAGATCCGATTCCCGCCAGCAAGACAACAGAAGTGGAAGAAGAGACAGCCTAAAGACTGCGAACACTGCCTTTATAAGCGCGAAAGATTAGGATAAATAGAAAAAAGAAAAAGCTAATTATCTGTAGATTAATCAGCAGCAGTTTGTGATGTAAGCTCTTGGTATTTAATAAAATTTCATCTTGAATGAAGACAGCACTTAATGTCCAACTTGTAGTAGGAATAGGTTCAAAAAATATCCAGCTAGATTGTCCCGTTAAGGGATTTTGAAAATCCATTTCAATCTTAGAGCCTTTGAGAGCTTTTTGGGCTGGAACTCGCAATTTTTCGGGTTTATATGCTTGAGAAATTATTTGAAAGATGGTTTTTTGCTCTTTAACCCAATCTTCTCTATGACTATAGATAAAAGTTCCTTTTTTAGATAGGATAAATCCGTAGCCAGTCTTACCTAGTTTGAGGGAGTTCATTAAGTTTTTTAACCCATCTAGAGAATAGTTGGCGAAGACCACCCCAGAAGGAATATTTTTTTTGGTTTTCGGATTAAGGCGATAAAAAGGAGTGCTAAATTCTGCGAGTAAAGTGTTAGTTGCCGCTCCAAAATGAGGTTCTAACCAAACTGAACCGGAGGCTAAGGGATGGATATACCAATCACCCTTTCCGGGTTGAGTATAATCGTAAAAAGATTCCAGTTGCAGTAATTGCAGTTTACCCTGTTTTCTGGTGTAGTAGGGAGCATAGAGACGTATCTGAGATTTGTAAGTATAGGAAGCATAAGCCGCACCGACACCGAACCAATTGGGATTTTGTTCTATCGTGCTTTTTAATCGCTCAAGCAACTGTCGATCTTTAAGTTTATCCTTACTGATATCGTGGGCGATAGAATTGGCACTATCCTGGAGTTTACGAAGCTAGTTATCGATTTCTTTAGCGGCGCGGATAGCTTCTTGTCGAGCATTATTTTTCGCTGTTTCTCTGGTTTGATTTTTCTCCCGCCAGTAAGCATAAATGGTGAAGGTGGCCGACAAGAAACTGATAACGCAGAGAGATAGGGACAGTCTAAAGATTCGTTGTTGCCAAGGATTGGTTTGAGTTTGCATTTTTAGTAGCGTTTGTAACAAATTATGAAATTGTATCTTAGGATACGAAATATTGGCGGGGTGGTGTAATAGATTCTTAGGGTAACTGATTCTAAGGATCAAGAACAAATAAGACTTTAAGGTTCAGGCTTAGATATCGAACTGACCTAGTTTTTTAGAGTGTGTTTCAGTCTCACTTCTGAAACTCAAGTCTGAATAGGTTGCTGCCCAACCTTAACCCTTGGGATTCAGCTGGTTCAGAACTTCTCAAAAGCCATCAACAAACTTCTTAAGTCTTTTGGTCAGTCTACTAAAGGAAGATGATAAACAATGAGTGATGCCGATCAAGGAAAATCGTTAAACAGCAAAGAAAAAGTCCGTGAATTTCCATTAGCTTCAGTCTTACAAGCAGACATACCTCCTAGATGGAAGCCGTTAGGTATTGCCCGTTTAATTGTCTTGTTAGTTATTTTTGTAATCGGGATAACTTACCTGGCTTTTCCCGCTGCTGCTACAGCACAACCTAAGCCGATTTTAGTTTCTCTGGTTTCCTCTTCAGGTAAAGCGGCGCTCTTAAATCCCACATTTGATAAGAAAAAAGTCTCCCTGGGAATTACACCCACAGGTTGGAGCAATGGTGATGACCCTAGTATTGATCTGAATCCTCCAATTAGATACCAGCAAATTCTCAGTGAAATGGCATTAGCTGGTTTTCAAGGTTCGCAAATGTCAGGTAAATTTCCCCAAGAAATCTCAGAATTAAAAAGTGAGTTAGCCCTTCGCAATTTGACGATTTCTGAACCTTGGGTAGGAACCAAATTCACGGAGGGGAAAGAATCTGAAACCTTGCAGGAATTCAACAAACAAATGGATTTCATGAAGCAAATCGGCGGTACACAGATTGTGGTTGCTGAATTGGGCTATGCCGTTCACCAAGATAAGAGCAAAAATCCTTTAAAAGGGTTCTTCGTTACTTGGTATGGTTCGATAGGGGGGCATAAATCGACTAAATCCTTATCTGGCAAGAGACTTAATTGATTAGTTCGCTCTAGAGCAAAAACAATTGACAAAAATCGCTAAATGCTTTTCTATATAAGGGTT
>NZ_JASJFF010000750.1:0-1512 GCF_030065435.1 Microcystis sp. M53603_WE2 | reverse complement strand
TTTGGGAATCTTTTAAAATATCGCTGACAATCTCTAGAGCTTGCGGTGCCGCTAAACTGCTTAAGGATTCTAAGGATGGCTGTCTTTGCCCTAATTTCTCTTTTGCTCGTTGAATACGCTGCCAAGAATCATTAATTCTGGCTTCGCTAATTGTACCCCCTTGCACGGCACTATACACCGCTTCGATCGCTTCGATCGGATCGGGAGGCATTAACAGTATATCGGCCCCCGCCTGTACCGCCCTCACTGCTAGGGCGGCAGCGCTGGCAATTTTGGTCACTCCTCCCATAATCAGGGCATCGGTGACGATTAAACCCTGAAAACCGAGATTTTGGCGCAGTTTTTCCCCGAGAATTTTCGAGGAAAGAGTGGCGGGAAATTCGTCATCCCAAGCGGGAATTAACAGATGGCCTGACATAATACTATCAACCCCCGACTCGATTGCAGCTTGAAAGGGCGGCAATTCGATCACTTCTAGGCGATCATGATCGTGGTTGATGATGGGAAGATCGAGATGGGAGTCATTGCTGGTGTCACCGTGGCCCGGAAAATGTTTGGCCGTGGTCAAAACTGGATAGGAATCCGCCCCTAAAATAAAAGCTTGAGCTAGATTAGCGACGATTTCAGGAGTTTCAGCGAAGGAACGAATATTGATAACCGGATTGTCGGGATTATTGTTCACATCGACAATTGGGGCTAAAATCCAGTTAATCCCGATCGCTAGAGCCTCCTTAGCGGTAATTGCTCCCATTTCCTTAGCATATTCTGTGGCTTTTGTCAAGCTTTTTTCGGCTATTTTTCCTAAAGCCATCGGGGGGGGAAACCAAGTAGCACCGGAAAACCTTTGGCCGACTCCCTCCTCGATATCGGCGGCGATGAGGAGAGGATTATCGCTGGACCAACTTTGTAATTGTTGGCTACGGAAAGCGATTTCGGCGGCGCTGCCTCCTAAGAGAATTACCCCACCGAGGTGGAGGGTTTCTAACCAATGTTTCAGGGTGGCGTTGACAGGTTCCCAAGCAGGATAGCGGATTTGTTGGTCAAAGAGATAGCCGGAAGCGCGGACTACTATCATCTGACCAATACGTTCTTTTAGGGATAAAATGCGATCGCTCACTATTCAGTTATCAGTTATCAGTTATCAGTTATCAGTTATCAGTTTCTGAAGGCAAGAGGCAACAGACAAGAGGCAAAAGGCAGAATCTGGCAATTCTCCTAGCTAAAAAGAAAGTTAGAAACTAAGCACATCAGAGATTTTAGCCTAACCAATTAGGTTTTAGTTTCTGGAAATTTATCAGGTTTAAGTTTTAAGTTGCCAGTTTTGCCTAAATTTAGTTATCCTCTACTGTTCACTGGTCACTGATAGCGGAATCGTCATCTTCTGGGGGTCGATCGCTTTTAATATGATCAAGAAGGTGTAACATTCGATCGCCGCGTTCGAGGGAAGAATCTTCTAGGAAGACCACTTCGGGGGTACGTCTGAGACGGATGCGTTGACCCAGTTCACGCCGG
>NZ_JASJFF010000753.1:0-2028 GCF_030065435.1 Microcystis sp. M53603_WE2 | reverse complement strand
GTTGTGGGTTAGAGAGCGATAAACTCCACCAAAATCATCGACATTTAGTCAAGGATTTACCAATCTCAGGACAACCAGTGTACCTACAAGTTAATCGTCGTCAATTTAAGTGCGGTAATTGTCAGAAACCCTTTAGCGAAGAGTTAGATTTTGTCGCCAAGAAACGAACCTACACGAAAAGACTAGCCGAGAATATACTCGAACAATTAAAAGCAGCAGATATTTTAAATGTTAGCCGAAGAAATAACGTAACGGAAGAAGAGATTCAAAGAATAGTAGAGGACATCGCCGAAGAAATTACAGAGCCAGATTTATCGAAATTAAAAAGACTAGGAATTCAGGGTAAGAGCATCTCAATCACGCTTGACAAAAGGAACTCAGCACAGCCACCATATAGTCATTGTCCATCGCCGCGCGCTTACTTTTTTGTCGCAGACTACGTCGGTAAGTGGATTCCTGGTTAAGGGCGTTAAGTGCTAGCCGTCTGAGGAGACCAAAATTCCGAGGGCTATGCCAAGACCGAATCCGACACTTATCTTCATTAAAAGTAACATCTAAAGTCCAGTGGACTTGATTTTCAATGCCCCAGTGTTTACGAATAGCCTTACCGATGATTTGAGCATCAGCCTGGAGAGAACTGAGATAAAATTGGACTTCGTGAGTAGTTTTATTCCAGAGATGGCGAATCCGTTTAACCATAACAATACTTTTAAGTCCTAACCATTGCTGTTGTTGGTAAAGACCGCCAAAAGCTTCTAAAGGTACAGCCCAACACCAACGCTTTTCTAGACGATGATGACCTTTTTCTAGGCGATAGTCATAACTAAATTTATAGCGGTTCTCGCATCTGTGCGGCACACTTAAACCTTTGCTGATTAAGCTGTTCAGGATCGGGAATGTACCTCTTGTGAATCAGAAACGCTATAATCCCTTCAAAGTTATGAGCTTGAGCCTGATCGAACCAATTCTTAACCTGAGAGTGAAGAGTGGGATGATTAGCTTTAAGTGCTAACACATAATCAGCTTTTTTTTGGCGAATTTGTCGAACAATCTCAGTTTGAGTTCCCATCGCGTCAATGGTGATAATCGCACCCGAGATATCTAATAATTCTAGTAGGGCAGGAATCGCCGTAATCTCATTAGACTTATCTTCCACCTTGACTTGTCCTAAAACCAATCGTTGCTCACTTGCCCAGGCGGTGACTAAATGTAAGGCTTTTATCCCTTGATTACGATCGTAGGAACCTTTGAGATTTTTCCCGTCTATGGGGACAATTTCTCCCGCGAGAGAACCCATCAAATGTTGTAGCCATTGAGACAAAACTTGTTCGAGAGCTTCCGGCTTAATCCGTTCAAAAACCCGACGAAAAGTATCATCAGAAGGGATGCCATTGGGTAATTCCCAAAATTCCGATAACCAAGCCTGCTTACTGATGCCATAATTTTCCATGTCTTCCCAACCTTGCGCCCCGGCGATCTCGCGTAGCGAGCGCGTTGCGACCACGGCTAAAATCGCAATCACTAAAATATCGGTCAGCAAATGTTTTTGAGTTCGAGAAACTCTCGGGTCAGGAATATCTTGAACATAATTCAATAACCTGGCTTGAATTTCATTGATTGGTGTTAACGGCCCGGTCGTTGGCTGTTGAGCTTTCTTTTCTGGTTCCAATACGGGGGCAAAACCTGTTGCCATGACTTCTCTCCTAATTAATATTAATTGATCATGCTCAGATTAAGACTGATTTTGTTTAACTACTTATAAATGAAATTTGAGGGGAGAGACAGGCAGGATACTTCGAGATATTTTTCAAGTACAATTTATACCAAATTAGATGAGCTTACCCTGGAACTCTTGAAGGAGAAAAAGAAAGTTGTTTATAAAAAAACTAAAAATTTTGTTAGAATTTTAGGCTCTTCGGTTTGTGTTATGCAATGGACGGGGGTTATAAGGGATGGAACCCTTATATAGAAAGGCATTTAGCGATTTTTGTCAATTGTTTTTGCTCTAGAGCGAACTAATCAATTAAG
>NZ_JASJFF010001108.1:0-1722 GCF_030065435.1 Microcystis sp. M53603_WE2 | reverse complement strand
TTTGCCGAACGGTTGACGCAAGGAAACCCAACCATATCAAGTTTGCTGTGAGGTTCCGCTGTTGCTACAATTTGATCCCACATCCATAATTCTATCAAGCTAAAATGGAGTGCTATCTAGAAGGAACTTATGATGAAATACAAAATTGTCCTTTATCGTTCTGAAGAAGGAATTACTGTTGGCGTTCCTGCGCTCCCCGGTTGTTGGTCCGAGGGAGATACTGAGGAAGAGGCATTAACCAATATCCAAGATGCAATTCGTGAGTATCTTGCAGCCTTAGAAGAACGCTTGCAAGATGGGGAAATTCGTGAAATTGAAATGCAGGTGTAACTATGCCTAGAATTCCTGGCGTAAATCACCTAGATGCAGTACGAGCCTTGGAGAAGGTAGGCTTTCGGATCATTCGCCAAGGCAAACATATCATCATGAGTGATGGGGTGCGTCAAGTTGCTCTTCCAAGGCACAATCCAATTAAGGCATTTACAATGGGTGGAATTGTTCAAGATGCTGGTTTGACAGTCGCAGAATTTCGTAAACTATTATGAGTACGATGCCAAAGGCACTGCGTAGCAGATCGCCTCGTCCGTAGGTTGGGTTGACGCAAGGAAACCCAACATCAATCAACTCATAACAGAATGCGATGCCGAAGGCACTGCGTAGCAGCACGCCGATCTTGTAGGGTGCGTTAACGAAGTGAACGCACCTTATCTAATGTTCAAAATCCGTGCGTTACGCTAACGCTAACACACGCTACATCATATTTGATCGCCAAGATTAAGTGCGATCGTTTATCTCCGTAGGCTGGGTTGACGGCAGGAAACCCAGCATTGCTTTTCTCTATCAACACTAACCAAAAGCGCGATCCCACCCAAAACACATCGACCCTTATTAGAAGCGGATAATTTCGATCGTGCATCGCGATCGTTGAAAACAGACATCAAATTCTCGAAAAAAGTTCGTTTGCCCAAGAATTAAGGGTATCTGAGAGGTTTTTGCCCAAGCAAAGGCTAGACGAACAGGTTCCAAATTCCCAATTTGAACATACACAAATAACCCTCGTGCTTCAACCCTTGCAAGATTTCCGGCCAATGGCAAGCGGACAGTTTGTTCCTCCCAAATTGCACCCAATTGCGGCCCGATGTCGTAAGGTAATAGATTGACCGTAGATCCGGTATCCAGCAGGGCATTCGCAGAAACAGAAAGGCCTGCATGACTCAGAGTGATGGGAATCGTGGGTAATGCTTCATCGTCGGAAAGGGGAAATTCGACTGTACTAGGCATGGGTAGATGCCTCTCGGTCATCCTGAATCATATGCATCAGAATATTGGCGGCTTCCGTGGCATCGTAGGGCGACCAAATCGGATACTCTGATGCGGAAAAGATAACCTGTAGTTCAGCATCCGGGATTTGTGCAGCTAGGAGTTTGAAGAGTGATAATTTGTCTGTCTGGCTCAGATTGTTGACCAGAAGAATTAACTCAGTGAGTGACATGGCTTAAACTTCTAGATATGCGAGAATAAATTGCTCATCGAAAATTTTGGGTCTGAAACCCCGTCGTTCTACGACGGCTTTACTGTTAAATATTAGCACATTTACGAAATATATGCTAAAATGTGAGGTATGGAAAAAGCCTATTCTTACCGATTTTACCCCACACCCGAACAAGAGTCGCTATTGCGGCGCACATTGGGCTGTGTAAGATTGGTTTACAACAAAGCTCT
>NZ_JASJFF010001118.1:0-1509 GCF_030065435.1 Microcystis sp. M53603_WE2 | reverse complement strand
GTCAAACAATCCGAAACTGGTTTGGAGAAATCATTAGTTATTTCGAGCGAAGGACAACGAATGGGGTGGTCGAGGGAATCAACAATAAACTTAAACTAATAAAACGGAGAGGCTATGGCTTGAGAAACTTTCGGAATTTTTGGGTTAGAAGTATGTTGTCTTGGCATCTTGTATGTTGATTTAGCATAAAGAGTAACGAAGAGCCAAATATCATAATATTTATGAGGTTAAAATTATGCAACCTAGAAGCGTTATTCCGATCCGCCGCCAACAAATCTTCTCCTATCTTGCTCTAGCGGTTTTTTGCGCCACCTTAACCGCCAGTTGTAGTGATAATTCTGATATTTCTTCTGTCCCAGAAGTGCCTCCTAACGATGCGATTGCCGATCAACCTGTAGAAGCTATCTTTTACGAAAATGTCAGTCAATGTCAACAACAATTAACCAAACAACAACAGGCTGTTAATCAGGGGAAAAGTACCGTTACACCGAGCGCCCCGATCATAACACCAGAAGACTGTGAAGCACAACTAGCCCTAGCCTTACGGGAACACGAAAGTAATGCTCCCGTTTACGACACTTTGGAGCAATGTCAAACAGAGGGATTAACCTGTAGTCCCGCTACTGAAAATGGTGGTCAACCACGAACCGGCTACTATCCTAGTTTTGGCGGAACTTTTATCTATCCTAATACCTATGACTTCGTTTATTTTTATCATGGCGGTATCCAGCATCGTCTCTATCGTCCGACAACGGTTTATCAAGGCAACGCAGGCAATTTAGTCACCCCCTATGGTCGTAGTTTACCCCGTTACTCCCCAGGCACTAAAATTTTAGTTCCACAACATACTCGTTTTACGGCTCCCGCTCGACCTTCGGGGACTATTGGCTCAGGCGTTATTCGCGGTCGGTCTTCTACTGGATTTGGTTCCACCTATAAGGCCACAGGACGGGGTGGCATCGGTAAATAATAAAGGCTCTTCGGGAATTGTTATGCAAATAATTAACTTAAAATAAAATTCGATGAGAGCAACTACGCTCAAAAGTAGCTGAAATTCATACAGGAAAGGACTTAAGGCACAAATAGGTTAATACCAAAAGATAGACAATTGAGTTAAGATTTGATATAATAGCCAAAAACGAGATTATTTTACTTATGATACTTGACAAATTTTTGAACCTACAAGGAACCTGTATTCAAGGCTATCGACACCTAGAAAATATCGGTATAGTTTTCCAAATCGAATCGAAAAATAAAAAAGCAGTCTGTCCTCGTTGTGGGTTAGAGAGCGATAAACTCCACCAAAATCATCGACATTTAGTCAAAGATTTACCGCTCTCAGGTCAACCAGTGTACCTACAAGTTAATCGTCGTCACTTTAAGTGCAATAATTGTCGAAAACCCTTGAGCGAAGAGTTAGATTTTGTCGCCAGTAAACGAACCTATACGAAAAGACTAGCCGAGAATATACTCGAACAATTAAAAGAAGGAGATATTTTAAATGTTAGC
>NZ_JASJFF010000278.1:0-3074 GCF_030065435.1 Microcystis sp. M53603_WE2 | reverse complement strand
CTGGGAAATTTGCGATTATATAACAGTAGGTAATACCGAAAACTCCGATCCCGCCAGTCGTGACGGCGATGAAAGAGCCTATTGTTTAGTAAAAAGTCGTTTCTATCAAGATTAGAAATGCCTAAATATCAGACCAGTCTCCTAAAAATATGAACTATCCCCCTAATCCCCTCTTAAACCGACGTAGTTTGCTGAAATTAGCGGCCCTAGCCGGAGGAAGTGCCGGACTAGCTACCCTTCTCTCCTCTCGGCTCAGTTATTCTGCCGACCAAAACCAAGCTAGTGCCGAGAATATAGAGGCAATAGAGGAATTTTTGCGGCAAATTCGCCCAGTAAATTCGCAAAATCTCCAGTGGACAGAATATAGCTTTGAAACAGTTACCGTTGATCGTCGAGGGCAAATTATCGATCGCCGTCAGGGTAGCGCTCGCTCCTGGCGCGAACCCCTAGGCAACGGCAGCGAACTAGAAATGGTAGCCATTCCGGGGGGCAGTTTTCGACGCGGCTCGAAAAATGAAGAAAGAGGCGATCATACTAGCAGTGAAAAACCAGAAAATTCCCTGACGACGGCGGCCTTTTTTCTGAGCAAATACCCGATCACCCAAGCACAATGGCGAGCGATCGCCCAACTGCCGAAAATTAATCTCGAACTCAACCCGGCGCCCTCCTTTTTCCAAGGCGATAACTTACCCGTAGAGAGAGTCTCCTGGTACGAGGCGATCGAATTTTGTCAAAGACTCTCCCGATCCACCGGCAAAGATTACCGACTAGCGAGTGAATCACGCTGGGAATACGCCTGTCGCGCCGGTACAACCACCCCCTTTTACTGCGGGGAAACCCTCACCAGCGAGCGCGCCAATTACTTTGCCGTCTATGATCCCTACGCGGAAGAACCAGCCGGCGCCTATCTGGCTAGGACTACCCCGGTGGGCAGTTTCGCCCCCAATAATTTCGGTCTCTACGATATGCACGGCAACGTGGGCGAATGGTGCGCCGATAGCTGGCACCGGAATTACGAGGGAACCCCGCCCCTGGATGGTAGTGCTTGGTTAGACAGGGATACTCGCTTGCAGCCCCGTTATCGTTCCGCCCGTTTAGTGCGAGGGGGCAGTTGGGGCGATGAAGCTAGGCACCTACGCAGTGCCAATCGCACCTTTTGCCTTCCCGATCAACACCACAGTGTCTTGGGTTTACGAGTCATGGCCGATAGTACCGGTTAATCAATGCTTGTGTCCGCCCAAGAGACGACAAAGGTATGGTTCAATAGGTTAGGTTGCCAAAAGCATTCAGAATCTTCTGCCGTTGTCAGTGCGTCTATAGCTAAATCAACCGCGAGTGAGGTCAAATTTTTCATGAAGGTACAGCAGTCTCTCTTAACTCCCCCCACAGGAGATCTACAGGTACCTTTATCTCCTCCTCCCCCGGACGACGGCAACCTAGAAGCAGAAAAAAATTATCCTCTCAGCCTGTCTCTAGTCATTCCCACCTACAATGAACGGCAAAATATCGTTCAATTAGTCAACATTCTCAGTCAAATACTTGACGAAGCCCTTCCCAACGATTACGAACTGATCGTTGTCGATGATAATAGTCCTGATCGCACTTGGGAAGTCGCTGCGTCTTTAATCCCTGAATATCCCCAGCTGCGAGTGCTGCGCCGGGAGGGAGAAAAAGGCCTATCCTCGGCAGTGGTACGGGGGTGGCAAGTGGCACGGGGCGACATCCTTGGGGTCATCGATGCCGATTTACAGCATCCCCCGGAAGTGTTATTAAAATTATTCGAGCAAACCAGAGCCGGAGCCGATCTCGCCCTGGCTAGTCGCCATGTGGAAGGGGGTGGAGTCAGCCAATGGAGTCTGACTCGACGCTTCCTCTCCCGGGGGGCGCAGCTGTTGGGATTAGTCATTCTGCCTAACGTGGTGGGACGGGTATCGGATCCGATGAGTGGCTATTTCATGGTTAATCGACAAGCGATCGCTGGCCCGATCTTAAACCCGATGGGCTATAAAATCCTCCTCGAAGTTATCGGCCGCGGCAATATCGACCGGATCGCCGAAGTGGGTTACGTTTTCCAAGAGCGTCAAGACGGCGAAAGCAAAGTCACCTGGCAACAATACATCGAATATATCCTGCACCTGCTGAAATTGCGTTCCCGCGGTCGTTTCGGTGGCCTGAAAAGGCGTTGGCAATTCCCCCTCGCTCGCTTTCTTCGCTTTAGTTTAGTCGGGTTTAGTGGCCTATTCGTCGATATGGCCATCTTATATCTCCTCAGCGATCCCACTACCCTCGCTTGGGGAGTAACTCGCAGTAAGATTATCGCCGCCGAGGTGGCCATTATTAATAATTTTCTCTGGAATGATCGCTGGACTTTTGGCGATTTGTCCACTGGCCAAAATCAGTGGCAGCAGCGTCTGAAACGTTTTCTTAAATTTAATCTTATTTGTTTGGCCGGTTTGATCCTCAACGTGCTGCTCTTGAACTTTTTCTTCAATGTCTTACATATTAATCGTTATATTGCTAACTTAATTGCGATCGCTATGGTTACTGTTTGGAACTTCTGGATGAATTTAAAACTCAGTTGGCGTGTGACGGAGGTTAAACCCGAAAAGTCCGGCAAACCATAGGAAAGCCTGGGAAAACTTGCCCTCTCATCCCGCAAACCCTTTTTAACTCTCGTTCAACCTCTGGCAGCCTTAATTTTCGGGACTTAAAAGCGGCCCAAGGTCAACAGGAAACCGATTCCCGGGGATTAAGTCTCAAGGAGGGGATGGAATGGCTTGATCAAAATGCCGATGACTTTCCTTGGGGAAAGGCCGCCGACCCCGATTATTATGCTTTCCCCCATTGTCCGACAATTCATCGGAAATTTTGGGTCTGAAACCCCGTCGTTCTACGACGGCTTTACTGTTAAATATGAGCATCGTTTACGAAATATATGCTAAAATGTGAGACATGGAAAAAGCCTATTCGTTTCGATTTTACCCCACACCAACACAAGAGTCGCTATTGCGGCGCACATTGGGCTGTGTAAGATTGGTTTACAATAAAGCTCTCCATCTCAGAACACAAGCTTG
>NZ_JASJFF010000503.1:0-4946 GCF_030065435.1 Microcystis sp. M53603_WE2 | reverse complement strand
AACAATCTTCAAATATAATTAATGCCATGGTGCAAAAAATAGCTTTTTTTAATCATAAAGGTGGAGTGAGCAAAACTACAACCACTTTTAACCTTGGTTGGATGCTTGCTGAGAAGGGCAAAAGAGTAATTATTGTCGATACCGATCCCCAATGTAACTTAACCGGTATGGTTTTGACTAATGAAAGTGAAGATAGGGAGGAAAGACTACAAGCAATCTACAATACTTACTCTAATATTAAAACAGCTTTAGCGCCCGCTTTTGAGTCTCAACCGAGATTAATTGAAGCTGTGGACTGTATTCCTATTGATGGTCGTGATCGTTTATTTCTATTGCCCGGTCATGTGGGGTTAGCTGAATATGAAGTTCTTCTAGGTATTGCTCAAGAACTTAGTGGGTCAATTCAGGCTTTAAAAAATCTCCCCGGTGCGATTACATATTTATTAGACAAAACTGCCGAAAGATTTCAAGCTGACTATATTTTAATCGATATGAGTCCCAGTTTGGGGTCAATCAATCAAAATATACTGATGACCAGCAACTTTTTTATTGTGCCAACCACGCCAGATTTTTTCTCGGTTATGGCTATCGATTCTTTAGCTAAAATATTGCCTAAGTGGCACCAATGGGCTAAGGCAGCTAGTGCTTTACCAATTCTCAAAACAGCCAACTATCCCTTTCCCGAAGTTGACCTACATTTTTTAGGAACTATTGTTCAGAAATATCGAATCAAAGGTGGCCAAGAAACAAAAGCTCTTGAAAACTGGATTAACGAAATCGAGGAAAATATTGGCAATAAAATGATTCCAGCCCTAGAAAAAAATGGCATGATGCTACCGAAATTTATCTACGATCAGAATGGGGTACCAGACTGCTGTACTCTAGTAAAAATCCCTGATTTTAATAGTCTTATTGCCTTATCTCAAGAGCATCAAACGCCCGTTTTTGCGCTAACTGCTGAACAATTAGGATGGCAAGGTACAGTGTTAGATCAAGCCCAAGAAAAACAACAAAAATTTAAAGATATTTTTTCTGACTTAGCAGACAAAGTTATCGGTCTTACCTCCGAGATTTATGCAGTTAGCCATTGAACAATTTCGCCTTAGTCTTGCCCGCGTTCGTGACTTGATCGCTATCCACAATTCCCTCAAATCTCAGACTACTTCCGCCCTAGATGTATCGGATATCCTCAGAGCCGCTTTAGTCCTGACTGTGAGCGCTTTAGATTATTATATTCACGAAGTGATTACTCTAGGAATGCTAGAAATTTATCGAGGCCAACGTTCAGAACCTTCTCCCACTCCTAACAGTTCTCAATCTGCCTTTTCTCGTTTTCAAGTCTCCTTGAATGGCGCACGACAAGAACGATTGATAGCTATTAGTATTGGCTCTTGGTTAGAGAACGAAATTCAACAAAACTACGGTTCTTTTTTTGATCAAGAATCTCGCTCAATTTCCGAGGTACTACCAATGATTGAAAATCTCCTCACCAACAAACTTAATAGTAATTATTGGCTAGAGACTGAAATTAGAGAAAACCTCAGATATAAAAGCTTTCAACAACCGGACAAGATAGCGGAGGCCATTAGATTAATTTCAGCCAAGAAATTGTGGGAAGAAGTGGCCAGCAAACTAAATAAACCAGCCAAAGATATTAAAAGCCAACTTAGCATAATTGTTGATCGAAGGAACAAAATCGCCCACGAAGCTGATATAAGCCCGAGTTATGGCATTGGTAGTCGCTGGAATATCGATGAAAATATGGTTAATGATGCCGTTAACTTTATAGAACAGCTTGTTGAAAATATCCATCAGGTACTTGAGGACATCCACTAGCCGAGAATTTCCCCGGCAGTCTAGTTATAAATACTTATGATTTCTCAGGGAATTATAACAATTATTAAATAATGTGTAGTTTTGTATACTGATGTCAGGAACTTAGATACAATATCAAGTGGCGTAAGATATATAGAGATTAGCTAGTGAGTCGGCATCAAGACAGTCAAACTGACCGGAAACGAGAAGAAACACAGTTCATTCCTTACAGTGCAGAAGCGATCGCTCAACAATACCGTTACAAACCTTGGCAATTGTTCGGTCGCGCTTTCGTGATTACTTGGTCTTTAGGATTATTTCTCCTCAGTCTCCTCTGGGACAAATGGACAAAGCAAGAAGAAGCCAATAAATACCAGCGTGCCAGCGAACTTAGGCAAATTCTCACCCGTTTGATTCCGACCTTCATCAAAGTCGGTCAAGCTCTCTCTACCCGCCCCGACCTCGTTCGCAAAGACTTTTTAGACGAATTAGTTAAACTGCAAGACCAACTTCCCCCCTTCGATAACGACATTGCTTTTGCCATTATCGAGACAGAATTGGGAATGCCTGTAGAAAAAGCCTATCGAGAAATATCCCCCACCCCCGTGGCTGCCGCTAGTTTAGGACAGGTTTATAAAGCTATTCTACCCACCGGCGAAGAAGTAGCCGTTAAAGTGCAAAGACCGGGGCTGCGGGCGCTTTTAAGCCTCGATTTATACCTAATGCGCTGGGCTGCCCAAAAATTCGGTCGTTTATTACCCCTCAATCTCGGCCATGACCTCACCCTGATTGTCGATGAATTCGGCACCAAACTCTTTGAGGAAATCGACTATCAAAACGAAGGTCGCAACGCTGAAAAATTCGCCACCAACTTCCAAAATAACCCCGAAGTTAAAGTTCCCAGTATCTACTGGCGTTATAGTGGTCGCCGCGTCCTCACCCTGGAATGGATTGATGGCTATAAACTCACCGATACCGAGAATATCAAAGCTTTAGGATTAGACCCCAATAATATCGTTAAAATCGGCGTCACCTCTGGATTACAGCAACTCCTCGAACACGGCTTTTTCCACGCTGATCCCCATCCGGGTAATCTTTTCGCCACCTTTGATGGTCGCATGGCCTATATCGATTTTGGCATGATGGACCAGTTAGAGGAGGAAACTAAAGAAACCCTCGCTAGTTGCGTCGTCGATTTAATTAACAAAGACTACGAAAACCTAGCCGCCAACTTTGTCAAACTGGGATTTTTAACCCCAGAAACGGATATAAAACCAATTATTCCGGCTCTAGAACGGGTTTTAGGCAATGCCATCGGTCAAAGGGTCGGTGACTTCAATTTCCGCACTATTACCGATGATTTCTCCGAATTGATGTACCAATATCCCTTCCGGATTCCCGCCAAATTCGCCCTGATTATTCGTTCCCTCGTCACCCAAGAAGGGGTGGCCCTTACCCTCGATCCTAACTTCAAAATCGTCCAAGTAGCCTATCCCTACGTTGCTAAACGTCTCCTGACCGGGGAATCGCCCCAACTGCGGCGGCGTTTACTGGATGTGCTGTTCAAAAACGGTAAATTCCAGTGGCAACGCCTAGAAAACATGATTACAATGGCTCGCTCGGAAAGCAACTTCGATTTACTGCCCACAGCGCAATTAGGCATCACTTTTCTTCTCTCGGAAGAAGGTCGTTATCTGCGTCGTCAATTGCTATTAGCTTTGACGGAAGATGACCGTCTCCATACTGCCGAAGTACAACGTCTCTGGGGTTTAATTCAAGGAGAATTGCAACCGCGGCGACTCTTGGATGTGGCCATGAGCGCTTTTCGGGAATTATCGTCCCAAGGTGTGGCCGCTGTCCTTCCGGGAGAAACCAGTTCGCGTTAAAGTGTTTAAGGTCATCATCGGTTAATCACTTTTTCTATGGATTATTATTTTCTGCCCCAACCGCCCTATTTTCTAGTTTTTGCTGGTTTATTTATCGGTATTACCTGCGGGGCCGCTTTTGAAGCTAGTCTCAAGCAAGTGGTTAACAATTGGTATAAAAATAAGGGTTCAGACGATCAAAATCTTTTAAAATCCAGTTCCTTACAAATTCCTTTTATTGGTATTTGTGTAGGAATCTGTCTTTTCCTGGCCTCGGGATTAGATATATTTATTCTCAATGGTTGGGTTGCCTACGCTATCTCTCTCCCCATGACTATCTTTATTGGTGGTTTGGTTTGGAGTCAGTTAGGGGAATTATTAGGCCAATTACAGCGCGGCGGTTCTAAAGAAATTGACCTCGATTATCGGGGATAATTAGGAGGCAGCAAACATTTAGGACTAAGATAATAGGTGTTAGCAGATAGGAAAGAGCAACTCCCCCACAACTAACACCAAAACCCTAGTTAGGGTTGGCTGAATAAATCTAAAAACCTTGTTGGATAATGTCTTTAGACTTTTTTTCCCTCAAAAAGTGCCGACCATTGGAGTGATTGGGGGGAAAATTCCGGGACTTTTTCCCTGAAAATTAGGTAATTGACTACCTGAAAATGGGTAAAACCCCACACCCCACACCCCACACCCTACACCCTACCCCCACGAAAAACTTTTTGCCGCAAACCCTAGTTATACCCAATTTCCCAGCTATTTTGGCCCGCGATTTTAGATGCAAAAACCTTTAGCATGGCATTGGCGATCGCTTCCTCTGCATCAGCGCACCGGTTCCGAGGTTTTTGCCTGCTTATTCTCCCAAGATGCGATCGCTACTTTACTAGAAAGTCCCTATCCGGGTAATTCCCTCTCCCGTTACTCTCTTTGTGCTGGTTCCCCGCGTCAGCTTTGGACCCCTGCATTAGGGGAAATTTTGCCCTTTTTAAGCAGTTTACTCCCCCAAACCCGATGTGATCATCTTCCCGATCATCTTCCCTTCCATGGCGGTTGGTTGGGGTGGTTAGGCTACGATTTAGCTTGGGAGATAGAAAAATTACCGGACAGGAAAGCTGATAGTCTCCCTTTTCCCGTCGCTTATTGGTATGAACCGGATAGTTTTGCCATTCTCGATCACCAAGCACAAATTCTCTGGTTAGCTGCCACTAAACCCGAAGATTTAGATAAATACGAACAATCTTTAACCACTAACCCCGATTT
>NZ_JASJFF010000559.1:0-1495 GCF_030065435.1 Microcystis sp. M53603_WE2 | reverse complement strand
TTTATCCCGGCGGATATGTTGTTCGCGGGTTTGCAAAGCTAAACGCAGTGCGGGTTTACCCTGACTATCCTTCGATACCCCGACAATGCGCCCCGGAATGCTACGTTTATAGGCATCTTTGGTGGCAAAATAAGCGGCATGGGGACCCCCATAACCCAAGGGAACCCCAAAGCGTTGACTGCTACCCACGGCAATATCAGCCCCCAATTCGCCGGGGGGAGTCAACAGGGCTAAACTGAGAATATCGGCGGCAACGGTGACTAAAGCCCCATTTTCCTGCGCTTTGGCGATAAATTCCCGATAATCATAAATTACGCCATCGGTGGCTGGATATTGTAATAATGCGCCAAAAATCGGCGTTTGAAAGTCAAAGAGACGATGATCATCGATAATAATGTCAATACCTAAAGGAATCGCTCTGGTTTTAACAACTTCGATCGTTTGGGGATGGCAACTACTAGAGATAAAGAAAGCATTGGCTTTAGTTTTACACAGTCCATAACTCATACTCATCGCTTCCGCAGCTGCTGTTCCTTCATCGAGGAGGGAAGCGTTAGCAATTTCCAGACCGGTTAAGCTAGTGATGAGAGTTTGGAAGTTTAAGAGAGCTTCTAAGCGTCCTTGGGCGATTTCCGCTTGATAGGGAGTATAGGCGGTGTACCAACCCGGATTTTCTAAGATGTTGCGGAGAATTACCGGCGGGGTGATACAGTCATGGTAGCCCATGCCAATAAAGGAGCGAAATACCTGATTTTTGGAGGCAATAGCTTTTAATTGGGCAAGAGCGGCGTATTCACTCAAGGCAGGTGGTAGATTAAGGCTTTTTTGTAAACGAATTCCTGACGGGACCGTTTGAGCGATTAATTCCTCCACGGTAGCAACACCCAAAACCGCCAGCATTTTCTCGATTTCCGTCTCCGTCGGCCCAATATGACGGTTAACAAAGCTATCGGTGCAGTCTAGCAGGTCTTGCAGGTCAGCAGGAGCGAATTCCTCGGTTTTCTCGGCCGTAATTGACCTATTTAGCATATTAATCTCGGTTTAAACAATTACAAAAGTGCTGCGTTTCATCGCTAGGGGTGATTTTAACGCAACTTGTAAAATTTTTGTAATATTTCAAGTCAGCAATCGGCAAGATAAAGCGGAAGCTAATTTGCTATCGAAAGTACGCACAAAATTAACCTCACTACTGCTTCGTCACCAAAAACCAACCGGAATCCGTAGATCCGATCGCCTTTAATCCTTCTAAATCAGTAGCTTCTTTGGTTTGACGATCGATAATTAGGTAAGGTTGCTTGTGACTTTGCCAGTGATTGATTAATTCTTCAGCAGCAAGGGGAAAAACCCGACGACCACTATAAAAATTTAACGAGGGGCGCTCGTAGGCAAAAGCAATATAAACAGGGTGATCGGCCGGCACATATTTCTCCACTAAACTCGCCACCGGTTTGACGGGGAAATTCTCATTTAATTCCCAGATCCACAGGGGAGAATT
>NZ_JASJFF010000733.1:0-5991 GCF_030065435.1 Microcystis sp. M53603_WE2 | reverse complement strand
GCCCGAATGCTTCGCCCCTACAGGACGCGGGCCGATGAAGATGTAAGGTTTTGAAACATGATTCTCTCAAAATCTTGCACCTGTTTCGCTCGTAAAGCCACAAAACCCCTACCTTGCCTACATTTCACATTTATTCAGCAAACCCTATTTAAACTGCTTATTCTTAGATTAGCCGAATCTCCTCCAATTCCTTTACTGTTGCCTCTTGCCTCGTCTCAACAAGCAATTTAAATTACGAACAGCTTATTAATGCTTGAGCAGCCCTCAGAAGCCCTTTTATTGAAGCCCGTTATTCCCTAAAGTCGTTGACAATAAAGCTATAAGTAGGTAGGCACAATTATTTGTAGGATGGGTTAGCGGTAGCGTAACCCATGCGGGCGTTGGGTTTCATGCTTCAACCCAACCTACGTTCATTTTATATTTAATTCCACCCACCTACTTAGACAAACTTAAACCGTTAGATTGCAAGAGTAGAAAAAGTAGTAAAATAGTTCAATACCCGTAAAACATGAACAAAACATGACTACTCTATTGCAAAAAGCATTCACAGAAATCCAGAAACTGCCAGAGCATCTTCAAGATGAACTTGCTCAACAATTGCTGGAAGATATTGAAGGTGAATTAAAATGGCAGAAAAGCCTTTCCAACGAAGATATGGAATTGGGAGCTTTAATAACAATGGCACAGGAAGCTCTGATAGAAGAACAAGAGGGGAGAACAGAAGATAAAGGCTTTGGGGAAGAATGAAGTCATCCAGAACCAAGAGGTTTCGTCAACTTTTTCTAAGTTTGCCGCAAAGGGTACAAGAAACAGCCAAGAAAAATTACCAGATTTGGAAAGAAAATCCATTTCACCCCAGCCTAGAGTTCAAAGAGGTGAAACCAAGAGAAAAAATCTGGTCAGTCAGAGTCGGCATTGGATGGCGAGCATTAGGGATTAAGAATTCAAACGATGACTATAATCCTAGAGAGGATTCTTTTTCCCTATCACTGCATAGAAGGGATCAGCAACCATAATTCCTAACATTTGCAGGAAACTGGGGGTAGTAGCAGGACGAACGATCGCCTGTACTTCCCTAAATCCCGCCACCGATTTAAAATAGGATTTCACTAGGGCCACCCGGCCTAAATCGCTATTATCGCGCCAAGCAGCGATCGCTTTTTGGTAAAACATCCGATTGGAAAAACTGACCACCACCAGACCATTAGGCTTTAAAATGCGATACAGTTCCGCAAAAATCGCCTCTGGATACTGCAAATACTGCACCGACACTGTGATTAACACCGCATCAAAAGAACTATCCCCTAGGGGCAATTTTGGCTGTGCATTGAGGTCTTGGACAAAATAACTATGCAAGCGGGGATTTTTGGCTAACTCCTCCCCATTCATCCCGTGACCTTCGATATGCTCAAATTCCATCTCCTCCGGTAAATGGGACACCCAGCTGCTCATCAGGTCTAAAATGCGTGTATTCGGCGATAAGATCTCTCGGTAGAGAGCGGTTAATCGATCGATAAAACCCTCATCCACGTGGGTGACAAAGCGGGGAAAAGCATAAAAATCGCTGTCTTTCGTCGGATCGAGTTTAGTTCTTTCTTCGGGTCGGAGCATTTTTGTCAAGTTAATTTTACTATTCTTAACATACCCCACAGACAGAAAAAAGGGTTAACCGAACTGGTCAACCCCTAGGCTTGGGAACGCGCTGTAAATCTTAGCTTTGAACGACTAGCTTAACGTTAGCGTTTTGCAGACCGCGCTGTTTCACTTCGGATAGGGTTTTGTTCACAGCGTATTTTTGGTTGATCGAGTTGATCAATTCGGTTTGATTGTGTTTTTTGGCCACACCCCAGAGGTCAGCGATTAAATCGAAACTGCCGTCGGTATTGCGGGACCAACCGAGATCATATTCGCCATCGAGAACAGCAACGATGTCGGAGCGAACCCGTTGACCGTTGTAACCACGAACATCGGCTTCAGTTTTCACGCTAATGCCGAGGTCGCGGAGAGAAGCTTTGAGGATTTCGGCATCGGTGATTTTGGTCCGGAGAGTGCTAAAATGAGACATTGGAATTTCCTCTTTGTAGATAAGAATCAACAACAACAGATTGAGAGTTAAAGAGTGCCGCCAAGCGGCTTTTCGAGGCATTGCTAGTCCCTGAGAACTAGCCTTTCATCCCGTTGGGAGCGGGCGAAAGTCTGTTAGAACTCCAATCGCTGGTACTCAGCGACGGAGGCCGAAGCAGGTCGGGCGCGTTGTCTGGCCCAATCACGCAGGGCCGTCACCTGTTCGGTCATGGTGCGAGATAGGGGCAGAGTCGCCTTAATCGCCGCAATAATGTCTAATTGCGTGAATTCGCGATCTTGGGCGAAGGCCTCATACATGGCGGCAATCAGCGCCTGTTCTATTTCCGCACCGGAAAACCCATCGGATACCTTGGCTAACTGCTCCAAATCGAAGCGAGAAATGTCGGAGCGTCGTTTAGTCAGGTGAATATTAAAGATATCTTGTCTTTCTTCGGAATTGGGCAAATCGACAAAGAAGATTTCATCGAAGCGCCCCTTGCGGAGAAATTCCCCGGGTAGCCGTTCAATCCGGTTAGCTGTGGCCATAACGAAGACGGGTGAGGTTTTTTCCTGCATCCAAGTCAGGAAGGAGCCGAAGATGCGGCTAGAGGTTCCCCCATCGGAATCGGCGGATCCTGTGCCACCGGCAAAAGCTTTATCTAATTCATCGATGAACAGAATGGCTGGAGAGATGGATTCGGCAGTTTTTAGGGCATTACGCAGGTTAGCCTCAGACCGTCCCACCATGGAACCATCGTAAACCCGTCCCATATCTAAGCGCAGGAGCGGTAAACTCCAGAGGCGCGAGGTGGTTTTAGCGATTAAGGACTTACCACAGCCGGGTACTCCTAAAATTAGCATTCCTTTCGGTTGCGGGAGTCCGTAACCTCTGGCTCTTTCTGTAAAGGCGTTTGATCGCTGTTTTAACCATTTTTTTAATTCTTCCAGACCACCGACGGCGTTGATGGTCTCGTCTTCTTCAACGTATTCTAAAATTCCGTTGCGGCGAATCAGTTGTTTTTTCTCGGAAAGGACGATTTCTACCTCGTCTTCCGTCAATTTGTTCGCTTTTACATGGGCTTTGCGGTAAACTTTTTCGGCTTCATCTTTGGTTAAGCCTAAGGCCGCTTTCAGGAGTTTTTCCCGGACCTCTGTGGTGGTACGACGATTTTGATTTTTGCCTAGGTGTTGTGAGAGAACTGTATCTAACTCTCCCATGTCCGGCAGGGGAAAATCTAGAACTACTACGTCTTTCTCTAGTTCTATGGGGACTTCTTGCAGGGGAGACATTAAAATAATGATTTTTTCGGTTCCTTTAAAGCTTGCGATCGCATCTCTCAACCAGCGAGTGACCGGAGCAGAAGTGATGAACGGATGCAGGTCTTTAAATATATAGATGCCCGCTTCCCGTTGACGCACTACCCATTCGATCGCCGCTTCTGGCGACACGGTATTATGTTGACTGGTTTGGCGCGGTTGACCTAGTTCGATCATGCCGTGGGTGACAGTCCAGACAAACACCCGTCGATGTTGTGTATTTAGTTGGGCTATTTTGCTGATGGCTTCTTCCGCCCTTTCCTCCTCGGAGGTGACGAGGTAAATCAGGGGATACTGAGCCTTGACGAGAATTTCTAGCTCTTCTTTCATAACATCGACCCTATTTGTGGTAACGGTTTTGACCTTGGGCGGCTACCGAGAGTTTAGCAGGGAACTAAGGCTGCTTCTCCCTCTGCGGTTCCTTGAGCGCCAACGGGTTCGGGAACTTCGAGCGGGAACTCGTCGCCGACTATTCCGGGCTGGCGTTTGATTGACCTTAGCCGATCTTCTTTCATCACTAAGGCGGCATCACACTCGGGACAGACATGAACCTGATAGGTTTTGCCATAGGCGGCGGCTTCGATTTCTTCTACCTTTTCGGGGTATTTTAGGTAGAAAGCGATCGCTTTTTCCACCAGCCCTGACATCGATTCTTCATCGATTGCGGCCCTTATTTTTAGTTGACGATGGACTCCAGGGGGAAGGTACAGTGTGACTTTTTGCTTGTCTTGCATATCACTAAATTGGTTTACCCGGGTATGTGTCCTTACTATAACCACTGTCTTTCCCTCCTGTCAAGATGGTAAGCTGTTATGACAGCATAATTGTAACATTTCTTTACAATTGTTGGAGAAGTGGGGTGTAGGGTGTGGGGAAGTGGGGTGTGGGGTGTGGGGTGATGGGGAGAACAAAGCTGCCTATTGCCGACCGCCGACCGCCTCCTGATAACTGATAAAGGAGAGAGTCAGACATAAGCCGAATTCTGTATTTCCCAACAGCAGTAAAATCGCTTTTACCTTTGTTGGAATAGAGGTTATCTATCTGGGATAATTGTCACCAATTACCTCAAGCGGTTCCTAAAAACGGGACAGGAAAAAGACCAACCTTTGTCCCTCCACCTTGCTCCCCACCGGGGTTTACCGAGCCAGTACCTCTCGATACTGCTGGTGCGCTCTTACCGCACCTTTGCACCCTTACCCCCAATCAGTTATCAGGTATCAGTTATCAGTGGAAAGTTATTAGTCATCAGTGAATTTACTTTCGTTACTGTTTACTAATCACTGAAAAAAAGGGGCGGTATTTTTCTGTGGCACTATCCTCACGCTCGCGCGCACTGGACGTTATCCAGCAAGTGTGGTCTTTCGGGAGTTCGGACTTTCCTCGGAATCATTGATCAAATGATCCCGCAACCTCTAGACCAACTCTCTCCTATTCTCTAGTATGACTTACCAGAGACTCGATCGCTCATATATCCTAGTCAATAATCAGTGATCAGTAAACAGTGAACAGTGAAAAGACAGCAGGAAACTGCTATTTAATACTGCTCGCTTAATACATACTGCTCACTTAAAACTCAAATCTGATAACTGATAACTGATAACTGATCAATGTCGATCGCTCTCAACGTTAAGATCAAAGGTAATGGCTATCCGATTCTCTGTCTGCACGGTCATCCCGGTTCGGCAGGTAGTATGTCTGTATTTACCGATCATTTTTGCCAACGCTGGCAAACCCTGGCCCCGGATCTGCGCGGCTACGGCAAAAGTCGTTATCGCCGGGATTTTCAGCTAGAAGAACATCTAGAGGATTTAATCGAGCTGCTCGATCGCCAAAAAATCCAGCAATGTTTAATTCTCGGTTGGTCTTTGGGGGGTATAATCGCCCTGGAATTAGTATTGCGGCATCCCGATCGCTTTGCCGGTTTAATTCTAGTGGCCTCGGCCGGGCGGCCTTGGGGTAGTCATCCCCCCGTCACCACCACAGATTTAGTTTTGACGGGGATAGCGGCAATTCTCAATCAGATCAAACCGGGATGGCGTTGGAATATTGATACTTTTGCCCGTCGTTCCCTGTTTCAGTATCTTTTTTCACAACATCAAGCGATATCCTATCGTTATCTGGCTCAAGATGCTGTTCCCGCCTACTTAGGCACTTCCCCAGCTGCCGATCGGGCTTTAAATCGGGCTTTAAAAAAAGGTTACAATTGTTTAAAATCTCTTGACAAAATCACAATTCCCTGCTTAGTTCTGGCGGGGGCAAATGATCGCCATATTACCAGTGCCTCGAGCCAAGAAACAGCCGAAAAACTGAAACTGTCTCGGTGGAAATGTTACCCAGACACGGCCCATCTGTTCCCCTGGGAAATCCCCGACTTAGTTTTAGGGGACATTGATGCTTGGTTAGCGGAGCATTTTAGCGATAAACTGGCAGGGTGAAGTGAAAACTACTGCCGTGGTCAGGGACACTATCCACCCAAATTTGACCGTAGTGGGCGCGAATAATCTTGCGACAGACCGATAAACCGATGCCATAACCTTCTTTACCCTCATCCCGTTTGAGACGCACATGACCCTCAAAAATATGCTCTTGTTTTTCTTCGGGAATGCCGGG
>NZ_JASJFF010000273.1:0-7697 GCF_030065435.1 Microcystis sp. M53603_WE2 | reverse complement strand
TTTGCCCATCGGAAAAAATTCGTCATCTCCAACAATCTTGTCATCAACTTTATCGAATGCTATTTAATTTAGATCGTCAACAAATATCTGGGCAAAGAAAAGCATTAAGATTAAATTTTGTCAGGCAAAAATTAAAAAAAGAAATTGTCAAAGATTTTCTTTTGACTTTAGCAGTAACCAAAGATATTACAACTCCTAAAAACACTATCAGACGCACCTCTATCCTCAAAAAAGCAGAAGAAATGATGAGAAAAAATCTGCGTTCTGATCTTACTATTCCAGCGATTTGTCAAGACTTAGAAGTAAGTCAACGCACCTTAGAATATATATTTAAAGACTTCTATCAAATGTCTCCTTACAATTATTTTAAATTGCTTCGTCTTAATGCTCTACATCAATCTCTTAACCAAAATAATCAGACAAAATTAATTTATGAAATTGCTGAAGAATTAGGTTTTTTTCACCGAGGATATCTGGCCTCTGATTATAAAAAACTGTTTGGTTACTTTCCCTCTGAAACCTAAAAAAATAGTAGGTGTAGGAATTAGGATTATTTTTAGATTTATCCGCCTTATTTTACCATTTTTTACGTCCTTCCCCTTGGATGATCAGCTACTCTTGATAATTAAGCTTCTTGCTTAAGTTGCCACCTATGAAAGCTTCCGTGCATAATGTGACGTGGTGAACATTTTTCACCCAAAGACTCAGAGAGCCATCTTTTCTTGATTAGGTAAAAATTTCCCGACTGTCCCCTCAATTCTAGTCTCAACTTTACCATCGCTCTCGGGAATCTTATCTTTAGAATGACTGCCTAGCTAAACGGCTGCCCATTTATTGACTTAAATCTGTAATAAGCTAAACGGCGCTTAACCTGCATGATCCAACAGCTATAACCCTTTTGGAGTCTATATCGGTGATCCGAAGTAAAAGCCGTTTAGCTTATGCCCGCAATTTTTTTATGATTAACCACATGACAAAGTGGCCACTGCTGTGGTATTAATTTAGGATAGGAAGTTTTCGGGAGTCAGTCGTCGGTCGTTCATACCAAATTAGCCTACACTTCATCTTGATAAGAAAGGCTATGTTTTTTGCAGCTTCTTAGGGAAATTATGACCACTAATCCTCTTAACTCGCTCATTTTAGAGCAGATTAGTCATATCTGTGAGCAATACTCGATCGAAAGTCGTATTCTCGAAGATTTTGCCGATTTTGTCATCAAAAACCACCGTAAAAAGTCTCCCAAACCATCGTTAACTAAATCAAAAACTACAGCCACCACCACCACAAGCTCAAAAGTTAAACCTTTAACTCTAACGCAACTTAAACAGGCAGTTTATGCCTATTTTGAGGTTAACAATACCACAGAACTAAAAAAATCGAGTATGTTTCAAATGGCTACTAGAGCCTTTGATAACATCAATTTATCTCAGCGAGAAAGTTGGGAAAAAATTTACAGAGAGTATGTAGGTATTTTACCAGAAGAAGATGGAGAAACTGGTAAGCATTGTATTAATGGTATTAATATATTTAAGTATTTTTATCCCTATCGTGTTTTCGAGCTTGATCCAAAAACTGCCAGCAAGGAAGACATTAAAAATGCCTATTATCGTCTTTCTAAAATCTATCATCCTGATAACCAAGAAACAGGAGACGCAGAAGTTTTTGATTGTTTAACTGTCATGTATAAGTCTATCACCACGGAGATAAAATAATCATGCCTCAGAAAGCAAATACCTTCCTGATCCGGGATACCGAATTAGCTCAATGGTTTTCTATTACTCTTGAAAAACTAGACAAAATTGTTGATATTTTTGATGCTGATCCTAATGATGATTGGGATTTAGTTGAAGGTGTCGATTATCAATTTGTCAACAAAAAAGATAAAGTTAGAGTGTTTTCTTTTGAAGGTGCTTTAAAAATTGCTTCCTATATTGATCAGCATGAAAAGCGAGGAATTTTATACAGATTTAGAGAATTTTTTACTAAGCACGATCAAAAAATTCGTCGCTCTTTGGCACGAAAATTAATTTTTAATGAATTGGCTGACTCTGGCGAAATTAAAGTTTATCAAGGAGTGGCTATGATTCATAAACAGAGTTTGCGGCGAATTTTAAAAACTAATGGAGCCAAGCTAAATCAAACATTCAATAATCTTAAACTCCACGAATCTTCATCTTTGAAAGTTGATGATGAAGAACTTGCTAAGGTAATCAAAAATACTAAAACAGAAGTTCGTCCTTTAAAAATAGGAGTAGATTTTTACGAAGATGAAAAAAGAGAGTTTTGGTTCTCTGAAAGTGGAGTTGTTCGCATTTCTAAATCCATGAGTGAAACTTTGACGAATAAATCGCGCCAAGAAATGTGTAAAATGATTGAAATCGAGTTTCCTCTTGCCTTTAAAGAAATTCAGGAAAATCTAGATGACGATACCAAACAAAAAATCGAGATTGAAAAGGCTAAAAAACGAGCTAAAACTAGAGATAAAAACACTTGTCAGGTGACAGGGCAAAAACCGGATAGAAATAATAAATTTAATCTCGCTGTCCATCATCTTTACTCTGCCCAGAAATATCCCCATCTAGCGACATTAGATCTGAATTTGGTGACTATTAAAGAAGAAATTCACCAAGAATTCCACGGTAACTTAGGGGGATTTCATCAACCTTGTACCATCGAGGATTTTATCGAATTCTTGCACGTTTACTATCCCGAACATCATGGTAATTTAGCCTTAAAACTTCAGAAAACTAAGAAAAAACTGGAAAAATTAGCTAAATAATCATTCAATTTCGGGGGGTGAATAGCTCCAAAGTGATTATCGATTTTTTTAGGGAAAGAACGACCACATCTCATCATGAGCGATAATTAATTTATCTTGAGGTTTTGCCAAAACCCCGATCTGACGAGGAACAGCCGCCTCTAAATCAATTGCAACTATTGTCAACTCCGCCCATAGTATATATGATAGTTGAACTCTAATTTAGGATCTAGCTGGGTCTAGAGAGGATAACATGGATAAGATCAAGGTAGGATTGTTGTTTGGTGGTCGATCGGGAGAACACGAGGTATCTATCAATTCGGCTCGATCGATCCTGCAAGCTTTTAATTATCCCGAAAATCTTGACAAATACGCCGTTACCCCCTTCTATATCGATAAAAATGGCTGTTGGCATTCGGCAGCAACTGCTAGACAAATTTTAACCTCTGGGCAACCCCTAGCTATTGAGAGTAATATAAAAGTCAATATCTGGCAATTTCCCCCAGAAGTGAGGGAAATGGAGGTTTGGTTTCCAATTCTCCACGGACCGAATGGGGAAGATGGCACTTTACAAGGATTACTCACTCTCATGCGGGTTGCTTTTGTGGGTAGTGGGGTCCTGGGTTCATGCTTGGGAATGGATAAAATTGCCATGAAAACTGCTTTTGCAGCCGCTGGATTACCCCAAGTTAAGTATAAGGCCATAACCCGCTCGCAAGTGTGGTCAAATGCTTGTGTTTTTCCGCAATTGTGCGATCAAATCGCCGAGGAAATAGGTTATCCTTGTTTTATTAAACCGGCTAATTTAGGTTCTTCGGTGGGTATTAGTAAAGCACGCAACCGGCAAGAATTAGAGGCTGCTTTAGATAGTGCCGCTAGTTATGATCGACGGATTATTGTTGAAGCAGGAGTAACCGCAAGGGAGATCGAATGTGCGGTTTTAGGTAATGATAATCCCCAAGCTTCTTTGGTGGGAGAAATTACTTTTGATAGTGATTTTTATGACTACGAAACTAAATATACTGACGGGCGATCAAGTATGGTGATTCCCGCTAATATTCCTGATAAAATTGCTAATCAAGTGCGAGAAATGGCTGTAGAAGCATTTAAAGCTGTGGATGCTGCGGGATTGTCGCGGGTGGATTTTTTCTATGTGGAAAAGACTGGGGAAGTGTTGATCAATGAAATTAATACTCTGCCGGGGTTTACTAATTTTAGTATGTATCCCCAACTCTGGAAAGCCACCGGTTTAGAGTTTGATAAATTGGTCGATAAGTTAGTACAATTAGCCTTAGAAAGACAGGAAAAATAAGGTTAAATTACCAACATTTCTAGGATAGGAATTACCTATCCTAGAGATATTTATCAATTAGATAGTTTCAGGATCAATGCCCAATTCTCGTAATTTTTGGGCTAATCTTTCCCTTTCCAAGATAGCTTGTTCTTTTTCTAAAAGAGCCTGTTCTTTTGCCTTTCGTTCCTGTTCCTTTTCTAAAAAAATCTGTTCCTTTGCTTGTCTTTGCTCTAATTCAGCTTCTTGGGGAGTGGGAACCAATTGACCATCGGTGGTAAAATAACGCAGTTTACGGTCAAATATGCCTAAATAGAGTTCTAATTGTTCACTCCATAAATAGCCGTTTTCATTAGCAGCAATAGCCTGATATTGTCCCGCAATTAATCTAAATCCTTGCAGTTCTAAACTTTCAGGATCAAACCAAAAATAATTAGGAGTGCGAAAGGTATTTTGATAGAGAATTTTCTTTTTAGTGCGGTCAATATTGGCCGTAGAATCGGAAAGAATCTCCACGATCACATTGGGATATTTACCCCCTTCTCCCCAGACTACCCAACTTTTACGCGGATGTTTTTCCGTATCTAAGACGACAAAAAAATCAGGACCACAAAAATCACGTTTTTTCAGTTGTTCTTCGTTATAGTAGATAGTCAGATTACCGGAAGCGTAGTAATCGTTTTTCTCTTGCCATAATAATTCTAGACAACTGAGAAGAATTATGATCTGTTGCAGATGTAAATCACTTTCCAAAGGTGGTTCATCACTCCATAAATCGGTGGGGGGACAGGTAACTTCCGGTAAAATGTCGAGAGTTGTCATGGGTTTTCCCCGTTATACTAGCTTGGTTTAATTATAACTGTTAAGCTGTTAAATATTTAAATTGCTTGTTGAGATGAGGCAAGAGGCAACAGTATGGTCATAGAAAACTAATTTTTGGCTGAATCACGAGTAAAACTGTAGATAATTTGGGTAGCTAATTGTGGTAATTGTGAGAAATCTTCATCGGACATTTTTTGACGATCGAGTTTCATTTGTAATCCCGTCATCGAATCGTCTCCGTCGGAAATTAAAAATTCTAAGCGTTCAATTTCCGACCAATCTTTAATGTCATTTAATATCTTGTCAATAACCAGAAGATAAGGATGGGAAGGATTTTTATACCAATTACTGCTAACACCCTGACGAATATCTAAACCTAAATGTACGATCAAAGGGGCGCGATCAAAAAGGGCATTGGCTACCGGTCGGGTTTCTTCTTGGAGAGATAATTGATTAGCGCGACTTAACTGCCGTAATTTCTCTAATTGATGATATCTTTGCGAAATTGACGGCGGATTTTCCCCCCAACTGAGAGCGATGGTAACTAGATAGGTTTGTAGGAATAGATGTCCTAACTTTTCCGCTTTTGTGGCTAGATAATTGGAATTATAATCATTAGCCTCGATCAGCAAAGGTACTCGCTCGACTATTTCCAAACCATAGCCTTTTAATCCGGCAATTTTACGGGGATTATTGGTAATTAAACGAATATTTCTCACCCCCAAATCGTTGAGCATTTGCGCTCCCATGCCGTAATCGCGCAAATCGGCGGGAAATCCTAACCTTTCGTTGGCTTCCACCGTATCTAGTCCTATATCCTGTAAAGAATAGGCTTTTAGCTTATTAATTAAGCCAATTCCCCGTCCTTCCTGTCGCAGGTAAACCACCACCCCCAAACCGTTGTTTTCGATCATTTTTAGGGCAGCTTGTAACTGTTGCCGACAATCGCAACGCAAGGATCCCAAAGCATCCCCGGTCAGACATTCTGAGTGCATTCGTACCATTACAGGTTGATCGCCAAAGAGAGCGGGATCGCCTTTCACAATAGCGATGTGTTCGGTTTGATCTAATAAATTTCGGTAGGCATAAAGCTGAAAAGTGCCGAATTGACTGGGAAAATCACAGACCGTTTCCCGATGGACAAAGCGATCGTGTTTTAAGCGATAACCGATCAGATCGGCAATGCTAATTAACCTGAGATTATGTTGACGAGCGTATTCAAATAGTTGCGGTAAACGGGCCATGGAACCATCGGGATTTTGGATCTCACAGATAACTCCCGCCGGATACAACCCGGCTAATCGAGCTAGATCCACGGCTGCCTCCGTATGACCAGCGCGTTTTAAGACTCCACCGGCTTTAGCACGAATCGGGAAGACATGACCGGGACGGGTGAGATCGTCGGGACGAGTGACTGGATTAATGGCAACTTGTACGGTTTTCGCCCGATCTTCTGCCGAAATGCCAGTTTTAACCCCTAAATGGGGAGCGGCATCGATGCTAACGGTAAAAGCGGTTTGATTGCTATCGGTGTTTTTTGTCACCATCAAGGGTAATTCGAGAGCATCAAGACGCTCTCCCGTCATTGCCAGACAGATTAAACCGCGAGCTTGCACTGCCATGAAGTTAATCAGATCGGGGGTGGCAAATTGGGCCGCACAGATTAGATCTCCTTCATTTTCGCGATTCTCATCATCAACTACGACAATGGCACGTCCGGCTTTGATTTCCGCTAAGGCAGTATCGATAGAGTCAAAAGCGATCGAAGTGACAGTCACAGGCATTAAAACGAGGGAATTATTTTCATTCTACAGGTTTGCTCGATCTGCTGAGGGTCAATTTCTGCCAGTTCCCTAGAAAGAAGTCTCCCGGTGAACCTGACGGCTGCCCGGGAGACTTTTAGTTATCTTAAGCTAGAAAATTAATTCAAACTAGCGGGGGTGATGCTGGCAACTTTGCCACCGAGACGGTTGATCTGTTGCAGGGTGTTATTTAACTGTTCAAAGGGGACGATAACCGCTTTGCTACTGCGACGGACACGGGGATAACCCGGTTTGCTGATGGCGGCAATTTCCACGCGATAGAGCTTACCCACATCACCATAGGCCACACTACCACCCAGAGCTTTACTGGGGGTGTTGCGTTGAGCAGAGGGACGATAGGCCCAACCATCGCTGCCACCGGAGGGACCGACTACTGCCGAAGCGCCGTTTTGAGCTAATTCCACCGCTAAACGGGAGGTTTTGCCGGCAATCTGAGAGCGATCGCTGTTGGCATAACCGCGATAGAGTTGGAACATCCGGGTAAATCCCACGGTTTTTTGACCGGGTTGGCTGGCGAAACCGCGATAGTAGGGAACGATGCTATCGCCGAAGTTTTCGGTATATTCGGCGGAATCGATGTAGGAGTCGATATCGGCCTCGAATCCTTTGTTTTCATAGAGATCGAGGTGATAGACCACTTCCGACTCATCGTAGGGAGCGCGACCTAAAAGATGTTTGATATTAAGTTCGATGACGCGGGTTTGGAAGTTACCGTAGAAGAATTTGTTCTTATACAGTTCCGATTTGGCCACGGCGCGGACGAATTCCCGCACGGTGATCGAACCGTTGCAGAGTAAGGATTCGGCACTGGTAAGGCGCTCGGAACGCATGATATAGTCATTGCCTAGCACCTGACGATAGACAGCGCGAATAACCGCCTGTGCGTCATCACGAGACCAATCGGGACGTAATTCCACGGGAGCAACCTCGCTAAAAGCGGTTGTCCCTAAACGGGAAGCTGAGGTAGTAATTGCCACTAAAGTTCTCCTACAAAAAAATGATC
>NZ_JASJFF010001223.1:0-7279 GCF_030065435.1 Microcystis sp. M53603_WE2 | reverse complement strand
GGTTCCCTACGAGCGCTATCTAACTCCCCAAGGGATGCAGTTACGGATGGTGCGTTTGGGCAATCTCCGCGAAGATATCGGCCAAAGAGTTGATAAAGAGGAAACCCCGCGCTTTATTGAATTGGGTACACCTTCGGTCTCAATTCGCACTGAACCCGATATTCAATCTCGTGTCGGTCAAGGTGTCACGGTTCAACGGGAACAAACTAAGATCTTTAAACTGTTAACTAATCTGGATAAAGTTGCCGTACAAAATACTGTTCGCGCCGCCTATCGTCAGATTTTTGAACGGGATCTCGAACCCTATATCATCAATGCCGAATTTACCGCTTTAGAGAGTAAATTAAGCAATGCTGAGATCACGGTGAAAGAGTTTATTGAGGGTTTAGGTTGTTCGGATCTTTACCTGAAAGAATTCTATGCTCCCTATCCGAATACGAAAGTAATTGAATTGGGAACCAAGCACTTCTTAGGTCGCGCTCCCTTGAATCAAAAAGAAATCCAGAAATATAACCAAATTCTGGCAACTAAGGGATTAAAGGCCTTTATCGGTGCCATGGTTAATAGCATGGAATACCTACAATTATTTGGTGAAGATACGGTTCCCTATCGTCGTTTCCCGACTCTACCAGCCGCTAATTTCCCCAATACGGAACGCTTATACAATAAGCTGACTAAACAGGATAGTGAACTGGTGGTTCCCAGTTTTAAACCGGTAGTTAAAGTCGGTGGCTAATTAGTCCTTGAAGTTAGTTAATTTAGCTCGTGTTCAACACGAGCTTTTTTTCAGGACAAATTACTGCCCAAAATTTATTAAGTAGGTAGGCGTTAAAAATTATCAGATGCCCCCCTTATCAAGGGGGGATTAAGGGGGGACTAAGGGGGGATCGGCACCACCCTTATCAAGGGGGGATCCCCCCGCCTATCGGCACCACCCTTATCAAGGGGGGACTAAGGGGGGATCGGCACCCCCCTTATCAAGGGGGGACTAAGGGGGGATCGGCACCCCCCTTATCAAGGGGGGCAGGGGGGATCGAACCTAAAATCCATTTTTAATTTAATTATAACCAGCTACTTATCGTCAATCAAGGGGGTAACAATGAGCCAAATTAAAGTTAAAAACTTCGGTCCAATTAAGGCGGGTTTACTAGAAAATGATGGTTTTATCGACGTTCGGAAAGTAACGATTTTTATCGGTAATCAAGGAACTGGAAAAAGTAGCATTGCTAAATTAATATCAACATTAAGCTGGTTGGAAAAAGCTCTATATCGTGGGGATTTAGAGGAAAAATATGTGACTAAATATAATCGTTTTGTTAAATCTTTTTGTCAATACCAAAATTTAACCAATTACTTTTTACCCGAAACCCAAATTGAATACAATGGAGATGTTTATCGAATTAGTTTTGAAAATGCTAAATTATCGATCGAGCGTACTGATAATTCAAAGTATCGAGTACCAAAAATTATGTATGTACCAGCAGAGCGAAACTTTTTGAGTGCAGTAAGATGGCCAGAAAAACTCAAAGGACTGCCAGAATCATTATATACTTTCTGGGAAGAATTGGATCGCTCACAACAGGAATTATCTGGCAGTTTGACTTTGCCAGTAGGTGAGGTTAAATTGGAATTTGATAAACTCAATAGACTGGCCAAGATTGTGGGTAGTGATTATCAACTAAATCTATCAGAAGCTTCCAGTGGTTTTCAGTCTTTTGTTCCTTTATTTCTCGTTTCTCGAAATATTGCTTTATCGATTAATCGAACTCAAGAAACTTCCCGCAATGAACTCAGTGGAGAGGAGCAAAAAAGATTAAAAATGGAAATCGAGAAAATTATCTCTAATGATAATCTTTCCGATAAACTAAAAAAGGTGGCACTAGAAGTATTATCTTCTAAATACCGCAATGAGTGTTTTGTAAATATTGTGGAAGAAATCGAGCAGAATCTATTTCCTCAATCTCAGAAAAAGATTTTATATAAATTATTTGAATTTGCCAATTTAACCCAGGGAAATAAACTAATTTTAACTACTCATAGTCCTTATATTATCAACGATCTAACCCTAGCTATCAAAGCAGATAAAGTTATCAAAAAAATCCTATCATCAGCGATTTCTAACGCCGATTATCTCCAAGAAAAGCTCAACCAAATTGTCCCGAAAGCCTCTTGTATAGCGGCAGAAGATGCTATTGTATATGAATTAACAGAGCAAGGAGAAATCCGAGAACTTGCTACATATAATGGTTTACCTTCTGATGAAAATTATCTCAATCTTTCCCTAGGAGAGACAAATCAGCTTTTTGATGATTTACTGGAAATCGAAGAACAGTTATGAAGATCAATTTCTTTGATAAAAAATGTCAGAGTCAAACCCATCGGCATGAATTTGGAATTTGTGATCCGCCATTTCCCCCAGAAACTCCCGCTTATTTAGATACAGAAAATCCCAGGGATTGGATTGCTATTGTGGAAAACTATCAAGAAATTGAAGTGACATTTACCGCTATTGATAAATGTATTGAAATTAGAAAAGTCGATGGTAGTGGTATGGATAAACGCTGTGATGGAATGCTGACCTATGCTAATTGTTTGATTTTTGTAGAATTAAAAGAACGAAAGGGGAAAAATTCGGGGTGGGTAGGAGACGGAGAAGAGCAACTAAGAAACACAATTCGGGTATTTATTGAAAATCATGGTAGAGAGGATTATTCATCTAGAAAAGCCTACATTGCCAATAACAAAAAGCCTACCTTTCAGAGTTCACAACAGGAGAGGATGGAAAAATTTCGCCAAGAAACTGGGTTTAGATTAATCATTCAAAATATCATCAAAATTGAGTGATTTAATTCTCTTTGATTCGGTGGCTCTGAAGATATTGATTTTTTAGAGTTTAGAGATATCCTAGTTTGATGTTGAATCTCACCCTGAATCCGTTGCCAAGCTGTGATCAACTTTAAACTTTTCACTCAAGGAGTGCGGAATAGAACCAGCTTCTCGAACACCAGCTTGAATTTCTGGTAACTTGATCATTGAGTCTCTGTCCTCAAACTTTTTCTAGGTACTGGTCAATCCTAATTTATACTAAATCCAGTTATTAAAAACTGATTATTTATTCTCCCCTTTGCATGAGTGCCTCTTGCATGAGTGCCTGTCCTGATATGTAACCTATGCTCAATGGATTTAGGATTAGTATCCTATAATACCAATGCTTAGGAAACTATAAAGAAAATCCCAAGATTAAGCGAATCCCCTGCCGAAAAACGCTAGAGTAGAATAAAATGCCTAATTTTTTCGACAAAATTGTTATGATAGTTACCAATAGACAAGAGCTAGAAGAACTCATTCAACAGGTAAAAAAAGCTCAACAACAATTTGCCAACTATAGCCAAGAACAAGTAGATCTTATCTTCAAAAAAGCGGCATTAGCAGCTAACAACGCTCGCATTCCCCTGGCTAAAATGGCCGTACAAGAGACAGGGATGGGGGTAATAGAGGATAAAGTGATTAAAAACCATTTTGCCTCAGAAATCATCTACAACAAGTATAAACACAGCAAAACCTGCGGCATTATCGAAGAAGATAAATCCTTTGGATTGCAAAAAATCGCCGAACCCGTGGGCATTTTAGCGGGGATCGTACCCACTACAAATCCCACCTCCACAGCCATTTTTAAAGCCCTAATTGCCCTGAAAACCCGCAACGGCATCATTTTTTCCCCCCATCCGCGAGCGAAAGACTGCACCATCGCGGCGGCCAAAATTGTCTTGGAAGCGGCCGTCAAAGCGGGTGCGCCGGCCGGTATTATTGGTTGGATCGATCAGCCATCGGTGGAACTTTCCCAAGCATTAATGCAACATCCCTGCATTAATTTAATCCTCGCTACCGGCGGTCCGGGTATGGTAAAAGCGGCCTATTCTTCGGGAAGACCTTCCTTAGGAGTCGGTGCCGGCAATACCCCCGCTTTAATTGACGAAACCGCTCACATAAAAATGGCCGTTTCCTCGATTATTCTCAGTAAAACCTTCGATAACGGCATGATTTGCGCCTCCGAACAATCGGTAATCGTTGTCGATAGCATCTATGAAGAAGTTCGACAGGAATTTATTGATCGCGGGGCCTATCTTCTTTCCCCCGAAGAAAGGGAAAAAGTCGTCGGGATTCTCCTAAAAGATGGTCATATCAACCCCGATATCGTCGGGCAACCAGTGGAAAAATTAGCCGCCATGGCCGGAATTTCCGTTCCCGAAGATACCCGATTACTAATCGGAGAAGTAGAAAATATTGGTTTAGAGGAACCATTTTCCTACGAAAAACTCTCGCCAATTTTAGCTATGTACCGAGCGAAAGACTTTGAAGATGGGGTGAAAAAAGCCGAAAAACTGGTCTTATTTGCGGGTCGAGGTCATACGGCCGTGCTTTATACCGCACCCTCAAATCGGGAACATATTAAACGCTTTGAAGACAACGTAGAAACGGCCCGGGTATTAATTAATACCCCTTCCTCCCAAGGTGCGATCGGTGATATCTATAACTTCCGTCTCGATCCTAGTTTAACCCTCGGTTGTGGCACTTGGGGCGGTAATTCCATCAGCGAAAACGTCGAACCTACCCACCTATTAAATATTAAAACCGTGGCCGAGCGCCGGGAAAATATGCTTTGGTTCCGAGTACCACCAAAAGTATATTTTAAATACGGGTCATTACCGGTCGCTATTCGGGAATTAGCCGGCAAAAAACGGGCCTTTATTGTCACCGATAAACCTCTTTTTGACCTAGGAGTTACCGCACCTTTAGAGGAAGTTTTAGAAGAAATCGGCATCACGATTAATATCTTTTATGATGTGGAACCCGATCCTTCCCTAGAAACCGTCGAACGGGGGTTAAATGTCATTAATACCTTCAATCCCGATGTGATTATCGCTATCGGTGGCGGTTCCCCCATGGATGCCGCTAAAATTATGTGGCTACTCTACGAGCATCCAGAGATAGAATTCGAGAGCTTGGCCATGCGTTTTATGGATATCCGCAAACGAGTCTATGAATTGCCCCCTTTAGGCGAAAAAGCTCTGATGGTTTGTATTCCCACCACTTCGGGAACAGGATCGGAAGTGACTCCCTTCGCCGTCGTGACCGATCGCCGTAATAATATTAAGTATCCTCTGGCAGATTATGCCCTAACTCCCAGCATGGCCATCGTCGATCCGGAATTAGTGCTAAATATGCCGAAAAAATTAACAGCCTACGGCGGAATTGACGCTTTAACTCACGCTCTTGAGGCCTACGTCTCGGTTTTAGCCTCAGAGTACACCAATGCTCTTGCTCAAGATGCCATCCGACTGCTGTTTAAATACTTGCCCAGTTCCTATCATAACGGAGCTAAAGACCCGAAAGCGCGGGAAAAAGTCCATTACGCGGCGACAATGGCCGGAATGGCCTTCGCTAATGGCTTTTTAGGCATCTGTCACTCCATGGCCCACCAATTGGGGGCCATTTTCCACATTCCCCACGGTCTGGCCAATGCCTTGATGATTTCCCACGTCATCCTCTATAATGCCACCGATGCCCCCTTTAAACAGGCCACCTTCTCTCAGTACAAATATCCTAACGTGAAGTGGCGCTATGCCAGGATCGCTCATTCCTTGGGATTGGGGGGAGAAAGCGAGACCGAAAGTGTGGAAAGATTGGTATTAGCGATCGAATGTTTAAAACGGGAAATCGGTATTCCGGCCAGTATTAAAGAGGTAATTCCCGAAACTGAAGCCGAATTTATGGCCAAATTAGACCATTTAGCCGAACAAGCTTTCGATGATCAGTGTACCGGAGCCAATCCCCGTTATCCCCTGATCGAGGACTTAAAAACCCTGTTAATCCAAGCTTATCACGGCAATTTGCCCCTAGAGGTGGCGGTAAATGGTCACGGTGAGGTCAGTCTTGCCGATTTGAAGTTAGATCCGCAACCTTTGAGCTTTTAGAGATCGATTTTGCCTTGGATCCCCCCTACCCCCTAGTAGGGTTGATTCATGAATCAACCCTACCATGAATCAACCCTACCATGAATCAACCCTACCATGAATCCCCCCTACCCCCTTGCCTATTGCCTATTGCCTATTGCCTTTCTTCACTAGGAAATTTATTTGGCACGACTACTTAAAAATTATCTTTTTTCCCCCGCAGCCGTGCAAACACTTGTACTGGTTCGTTGCTATCCATGGTCATTGCCAAAGCGGGACTATCCCAACGCAAAAAAGGATTAGTCAGCTTTTCCGTCCCCAAAATTGCTGGAATCGTGGGAATATCTTGGGCGCGATTTTTCTCCACTTCCCGATAACGCTGTTGCAGAGCAGCATTATTAGGGTCAACTGTCAAGGCAAACTTTAAATTATTTAACGTATATTCGTGAGCGCACCAAACCCTGGTTTGGTCAGGCAGCGATCGCAATTTAGTTAAAGAAGCCACCATTTGCCCCGGTGTTCCCTCAAATAAACGACCACAACCCCCCGAAAACAGGGTATCACCACAGAATAACTCGCCGTAATCTCCGGGGTTAACTGGGGGAAAATAGTAGGCAATATGAGCGCGAGTGTGGCCGGGGACAAAGAAAACCTCGGCCGAGCGACCGGCAAATTCCACCCGATCCCCCTCCGCTAAAAACAGCTGCTGCCCCGGAATGCGACCGCGATCCTCCTTTCCCCCATAAACACAAAGATGGGGATAACGATTAATTAAAGCCTGATTAGCCCCCACATGGTCGCCGTGGTGATGGGTATTGAAAATAGCGACTAAATCCACCTGTAAAGCCTCTAATCGCCTGAAAACGGGTTCAGGTTCCGCCGGATCCACCACGGCTGCGATTTTTTGCGCTCGATCGTAGAGGAGGAAAATATAATTATCGGAAAGGGCGTTAAGACGTTCGATCTCCATGGTAGAATCTTGGGCTAAGGTTTAACTCGATCATACCTATAGCAGCATCTTTGAGAAATCAGGCTAGAAGCCTCAACCACTGGGACAAAATCTTAAATATGGCCGATGTAGAATAATAACTATAATAAAAGTGTCATAAAAAAGCAGTGAATTTATAGTAGTTATGACGATCAAATTTCGGTTTCATCCAGAGAAAGCAGTTGAAGCCGCTGCTATACTCTTAAAGCTGCACGGCAAACCGATGAAGTATTTAGGGTTGCTGAAAATGCTCTATATAGCTGACCGTCTTGCTTTAAAAACCATGGTTCAACCAATTACTGGGGATAGATATGCATCAATGGATTATGGACCGGTT
>NZ_JASJFF010000287.1:0-8882 GCF_030065435.1 Microcystis sp. M53603_WE2 | reverse complement strand
TTGAAATATTATGGAGATTTTTAAAATATGAATGGATTGAATTTAGCGCCTATAAAGACCGAAAGAGCCTCCTCGCTTACGTTAAAAAAGTGCTGGACAATTTTGGAGGCGAGTATGTAATTAATTTTGCCTAGGTACTTAGGTTACAATATTATTGTTCTATATATCACCTATCTAGCCTTTGATAAAATTTATGGAATCATCTACTCTACCGATTCATAATCCAGCCGAACGTTTATTAATTATCCTACAAAGATGTTCTCCAGACGAAACTGACGAATCAGTTCAAGCAGTTTTAGCAAGAGCAATGGAAGTGAAAAATGACACTGATTCTGTTCAGAAAGGGTTGATTCAATTACTACAGCTTATTTATCATATAGAAGATCAACTACAATATTTTCCTTCAAGAAAACAGTCTTCCTATAAAGAACTTATGAAACAAATTAAGGATGAATTAATTAGTGTATTTTCAAGACTTGAAATGTCTTGGTCAAATTCTTTCTTACAGCCATTAAACTCTCCTGACTGGTACGCTCTACATTGGCTTCCTTCTTGTGTAGAAGATTTTGAGGAAATATATTTAAGCAAAGAGGATTTGAACAGGTTAAGGGAAGAAATCTTAGGTTTAATTCAAATGATTGACGATAGCAAAATTACGCAAGAGTTTAAACAATTTCTGCTGATTAAATTAAATGAAGTCCTAGAAGCTCTTAACAAATTTTACATCGTTGGCTATAATGGTCTTCGCAAGGAAATTTTGGCTACCCTCACCGAGGTGGGAATTAATCAAGTCGAAGGTGAAGATAAGGAAACCAAGAACAATATATCCCAAAAGTTGCAGGAATTTTTCACAAAAATAGTTCCAGAAAAAGCACAAAAGATTAATCCGCCAATTAGTCTCCTTGTAAATAGTTATAAGCTTGCAGAAATGTTCAAAATTTTACCTCCAGGTAATTAACAAAAAAGGGTTGCTATCATATTTAAATCTTAGATTTTGGTGTGTTACGCTTCGCTAACACACCCTACTGTATATTTTTATTAAGAATTATCTGTCCCTTGTAACATTAAATCTTAATTCTTAACAAATTACCCTAGATTCTCAGAGAAAAACTGATTATAATAAAGGGAACTGAACAGAACTGCTCGATCGATAGATAACTGATTAATTAAAGTTTTATTACTTTTGATGGCCTGGGATTAAGAGAAGTAAATTTATTCTTGATCGCTCCCTGAAAGTGAGAAGAAATAGTTTTAATAAACAAAGAGTTTTCAACTTGGCAAAAATCCTCTGGGGGCAATACACATGGAAGTTCTAACCGAGACAATTAACCCAACTTCGATCGAACGGGAACCGATCCATCTCTATAACCGAATTCAACCGCACGGGGTGCTTTTAGTTCTCAGCGAACCGGAGCTAAAAGTCAGCCAAACTAGCAGTAATAGCCGCAGTTTATTGGGTATTTCTCCGGGGGAAATTATCGGTAAAACCCTAGAGGAAATCTTCGATCCCTTTCAGATCGATCCTCTAAAATCAGCCATAGAAAATAACGATTTTGATGCTATCAATCCCTCCAAAATTTGGGCGCGGGTTAAAGGGGATGATTTTGCTGTCTTTGATGCTATTTTTCACCGCAACGCCGAACAAATGCTGATTTTAGAGTTAGAACCAGCTATTTCCTATGAAAACATTCCTTTCCTGAGATTCTATCACCTAGCCAAAACTTCGATCGATAAACTTGAAGCCACCCGTAGCCTGAAAGATTTCTGTAATATCATCGTTAAAGAAGTGCGAAAAATGACAGGATTCGATCGAGTTATGTTATACAAATTCGACGAAGAAGATAACGGTGATGTGATAGCAGAAGACAAAATAGAGCAACTAGAACCCTATCTCGGTTTACGTTATCCCGCTTCCGATATCCCTCTCCCGGCACGAAATTTATTAAGTGCTAATTGGATTCGACAGATTCCCGATGCTACCTCTGAACCCGTCGATCTAGTGCCTAGTCTTCATCCCGAAACCCAACAACCCTTAAATTTAACCCTGTCCAGTCTTAGAAGTGCTTCTCCCTGTCATTTAGAATACCTGCATAATATGGGAGTGGGAGCATCTCTAACCATTTCTCTGATTGAAAATAAACGTCTCTGGGGCATTATTGCCTGTCATCACCGCACCCCTAAATATGTACCCTACGAACTCCGTAAAGCTTGTGAGTTCTTAGGAAGAGTAATTTTCTCGGAAATATCGGCACGGGAAGAAACCGAGGATTATGACTATCGAGTAAAATTAACCTTTGTGCAATCGCAATTAATCGATTATATGGCGGAAGCTAATAACTTTATTGATGGATTAATTGCCCATAAACCGAATCTGCTCGATCTAACTAAAGCCACGGGAGCTGCTATTTGTTTAGGCGGCAATTATACCTTAATTGGAGTAACACCGAGCGAAGAAGAACTAAATTATCTGATTACTTGGCTAGAAAAAAACGTCCATGAAGATGTTTACTATACCAATTCCTTACCGCGAATTTATGCCGATGCGGGTAAGTTTAAAGACATTGCCAGTGGTTTACTAGCAATTCCCATTTCTAAACGTAATTATCTCCTCTGGTTTCGTCCGGAAGTAATTCAAACCGTGAACTGGGGTGGTGATCCGGGTAAAGCGATCGAAACGACTGCCATAGATGGTGATATTCGTCTCTGTCCGCGTAAATCTTTCTCCCTCTGGAAAGAAACCGTTCGCCTCAAATCTTTCCCCTGGAAAGCAGTAGAAATTAACGCCGCACTAGAATTACGAAAAGCGATCGTCAATATCATCTTAAAACAAGCCGATGAATTGGCCCGTTTAGCGCGGGATTTGGAACTATCAAACGCCGAATTAAAAAAATTCGCCTACGTCGCCTCCCACGATTTACAGGAACCCCTCAATCAAGTCGCCAACTATGTGCAGTTGCTAGAAATGCGCTACACCGAAGAACTGGACGAAGATGCTAAAGAATTTATTACTTTTGCCGTCGAAGGTGTCAGTTTGATGCAAACATTAATAGATGATGTGCTGGCTTACTCGAAAGTGGATATGCAGGCGGTAGAGTTTAATACCATCGATGCTAATCTGGCACTGGAAAAAGCTCTCGCTAACCTGAAAGGGAGAATTCAGGAAAGTCAAGCTATAATCACCGTTGATCCTTTGCCAATTGTCATGGCAGATAAAACCCAGTTAATGCAATTGTTCCAAAATCTCATCGGTAATGCCATTAAATTCCGGGGAAAAGCAACTCCCACTATTCATATTGCTGCCCAACGTCAAGAGGAGGAATGGCTGTTCTCTGTCACCGATAATGGAATTGGTATCGATCCCCGATTTTCCGAACGCATTTTCGTGATTTTCCAACGACTACACACCCGCGACGAGTACCCCGGCACAGGTATGGGTTTGGCGATTTGCAAGAAAATTATCGAGTGTCATCGCGGACGAATTTGGGTAGAATCCCAATTAGGCAAAGGAGCGGTTTTCTGTTTTACAATTCCCCTAGGAGGTAACGAGCGTGAGCGCTGGCGAGGACGTGCCACACAAAATTATCTTATTAGTGGAGGACAGCAAAGCTGATATTCGCCTCATCCAAGAGGCATTAAAAACTAGCACCGTCCCGCACGAATTAGTTATCGTTAGGGATGGTGTCAACGCCATGGATTATCTGCGTCGAGAAGGGGAGTATCTCGATTCTCCCCGTCCTAATCTGATTCTTCTCGATCTGAATTTACCCAGAAAAGACGGACGGGAGGTGTTAGCGGAAATCAAAAACGATCCCAGTTTAAAAAGAATTCCTGTGGTGGTTTTAACCACTTCTCGCAACGAGGAGGATATTTTTTATAGCTATGAACTGCACGTTAATTGTTATATAACCAAGTCGCGCAATCTCAACGATTTGTTCAAAATTGTCAAAAATATCGAGGCTTTTTGGTTAGAAACCGCTACTTTACCCGGGGAGTGAATCATTATCAGTGATCAGTTATCAGTGATCAGTTATCAGTGATCAGTTATCAGTTATCAGTTATCAGGAGTCGGTCGTCAGGAGGCAGGAGGCAGCTTTATTCTCCCCACGCCCTACACCCTACACCCCACACCCCACACCCCACACCCCACTTCCCATCATCGAGGGAGTAATTGTTGATAGAAATCCAATTGTTTTTGAGCGAGGGCTTTATTAGTATAATTGGTCATTACCCTCTGATAACCCCTCTGGCCTAATTCTTGAGCGAAGCTGGGATTATCTAAGAGAGTTTGTATAGATTTAGCCAGTGCCTCCCCATCTTTTTCGGGAAAAATTAAACCCGTATCAGCAATAACAAAGGGGATTTCTCCCGAATCAGAACCAATAACAGGAACCTGACAGGCCATAGCTTCAATTAAGACATGACCGAATTGTTCTTTCCAACCGACGGCAGTTAAGGTTTTGACCTGATAGGTGATTTCTGAAGGCAAAACTAAAGTGTTCATCAGGTTAATATAATTAACTACTTGATCGTGGGGAACACTTTCCACTATCATCAAGCGATCGCTTATTCCTGCGGCTGTAGCTTCGCTGACTATTTTATCTTTCAGGATTCCCCGACCTAACAGTAATAATTTCCACTTACCTGTTAATTTAGCTACAGCTTTAATCAGCGTTATAATGCCTTTCTCTTCCACAAAACGACCGACAAAACCAATCACAAATTCATCGCTTTCAATGCCTAAAGATCGGGCTAAATCGGGTTGCTTGTCAGGGGAAAAAAGGACTTCATCCACTCCTAATTGCGGTAAAACTGTGTATTTACCCCTGTAACCCCGTTCTTTTAAAACATCTACTCCGTCCTGATTACCGGCGATTAAACCATCGGTATTTTTCAGGTTATAAGCTTCTAACCAAGAGATGGGAAATTTAGGAGTATAGGGAAGATTCCACCAAGTAAAAAATACATTTTTAGCCTGGAGATTTAAGAGACGATTCAGAGTAATAAATTGAGCATAAGCGAGAGATTTAGAACCCTGTTCCACTTGAATAATATCGGGTCTAAATTTCTGCAATAAAGGAATTATATCAGCACCAAAAGTTAATAAAGCTTGGTTATTCTGGCTAAAATTAGAGATAGGAATGACTCGGAAATTATCAGCTATTTTCGGTTGACTTTCAATGATTTTATTTTGGACTCCTCCCGGTTGCCAACGTTGGGGAACAACAATAGTAACTTCAATATTGGGATTTAATCTTGTCAGGGCGCGCAGTTTCTCACAGTTGAGATCAACTATATAGGTATGACTAGCGACTAAAATTCTCATAGATTATCTAGTTTTGTATAAATTTGGCCATCATTCCAGAGGGACTTTACTTGAGTTTTCAGAGCATCAAGAAAACCTAAACTATAAAAAATTCCCCTAGAGAGTATTTTAATCGGGGAACCACCTTTATTACAGGGAGGATTGCCAAGAACGTGACAATCAAATAATTTAGCATAGAGTCGCAATTGTTGAGCGGGAGTGAGATTTTTCAGGGCCATCAGAAAGTGATTATGATAAAAAGTCGTCTGATAACTCAAAGAACGAGTGCTAATATCATGACAGCCGCCGGTTTCTTCGCCTAAATGAACCAGATAAGCGGTGGGATCGTACCAGACATGATAGGGAGTCCGGCGTAACCTTAAGCAAAAATCCGATTCCTCGCGCACGGCACTGCCACGAAAGCGTTCATCGAACCAAATGCCGTATTTCGTAAATATATCCTTACGGAAAGACATATTACAGCCCCGGGCTGAGATTACCTGCTGGGGTTTAGTGGTGTGGACAAGATCGATGTAATACCAAGCAATGCCCGGATCCATCGCTTGGGGGGGTAAAAAGTCGATTTCGTAGGGTTTGCCGGTATCTGTCACCATTTTTTGGGAGTCACCCAATTTCATGCGATCAAATACCCGACCGGCCACTACACCTATCTCAGGGTTCTTGACAAAATTCTCACTATGTGCTTTGAGATAATTATCCGGTAGCCGCACATCATCATCGATAAAAAGAACGATATCGCCTTGGGCGCGACGGACTCCATAATTTCTGGCACCGGGTAAACTCGCCCAATCTAGCCGATACCAGCTAATTTTGTGCTGATTAGCCAGATTTTCCAGATAGGATTGTATGGCGGGGCTGTGGGTAGCGGTTTGGTCGATAACTAACACCTCAAAATCGGGATAATCTTGTTTGAGCAGGTCATCGAGAGTATCTTTAAGAGGCTCTTCGCGTCGATAGGTGGGTATGATGACAGAAATCGAGGGAAAATTCATAGCAGGGAATGGGGGAGTGGGGGAGTGGGGAAGTGGGGGAGTGGGGAAATGGGGGAATGGGGGAATTTCCACTAAAACCCTAAAACCCCAACACCCTAAAACCCAACACCTATATTTCAAGCTAAAGAAACACCTTTGCGTTTAAATTTTAAGCCCTTTTTGGAGGATTTTGTGGCGGTTTCCCCCGCCAGAATTTTGGCTTCTTTTTCCTGTTTTTCGATCACGGGTAATCTAAAAATTACGCCCGCAAATATCCAGTAATAAACGCCCACAGGATCCGTATCGAGGGCATACCAATAGGGAAGATAGGCAACAAAGAGCAGCAAAACCCAATAACTACCGGCAAAACCCCGCAGAGTGGGATCTTTGAGGGAACGATAGGTGCGGAAGGCCAGATAAACTAGATGGGTCATGAATATCATGTACAAGGCAAAACCAATGTATCCCAACTCGAATAAAACTTTAGTGTGATAGGTTTCCACAAAGGAAATATTACCGAAAACCCTAGCAGAAGCTGTGGCCACACCAAGTCCACGACCTAAAATACCGCCCTGATTACGAATAGCAAAATCCAACTGTTCTTGAATAAAAAGGGTGGGGGGAGCCTGTTGCCAACGGTTGATGGCACTATCGTAGCGTTGTTGGACAAAATCCGGGTCAAGGAAAGAAAAACCGATAGCTAGAAGTAAAGTGGCGGCAAAAATGATCGGCAAAAATCGTTTTAAGTTAGCGATTTGTCCCGTAAGAATCGGGATCAGAAGAATAATTATCAGTACACCAAAGAAAGCTAGTCTTTGCCCAGATATCAATGCATTAATAAAAACTAGGGTTAAACCCACTAGGGCTGCTAGTCGCCATTTTTGGGAAATTTCACTAAAGGCACTGGCATAACAAACTACGGCACTAGAGACCAAAAACCAAGCCCAGTGCCAGGGAGAAACAAAGGTACCTGGTAGGCGGATCATATTCACTTCCGGACTATACACTAATGCCCCACCAACCAAACACCTTGCATCTAAGTGGGCTTTGAATAGTGCATCAGCTACAAAGCCTCTAGTTCCTACACAACGACCGGTTTTCAGCATCCAGTATTGCATTAGTCCTAGGACACAACAAATAATCGCTAAAGTCACTAAAAGACGACTAAAAAATAATAGGGTCGGTTTGTCTTTGATTAAGTAATAAGTGCAGAAGATCAAGGGGACATAACCCAGCAAAACTTTAAATCCTAATATTCCTTGCAGAAAAGTCTCACTTTCCCGACAGGGAATCCCGCCCAAACGACCATCCCTAAAGATACTCATCCCAGCCACGGAATCACAAGTAGGCAGAAATTGTCTCTGCAAATTGACGGCTAATAGACAAACTACACAGAAAACAAAGATTAATAATAGGGTTGTACCTAATTGTTTGGGGACAATAATCGGTAATTGCTTTTTTCGACATTCTAAAACTAAGGCGATTAAAGCGGGTAGATAAAAGATATCTTTACTAAGCTGGAGGATTGAACTACCTCCCAACCAATACACGATAGTGCCAGTGAAGGGGACATAGATAATAAATGCCCAAAGAGCCATGCGAGGATAGCTAAAGGAGAAAACTACTAAAATTAAGGCTAAACTTACTGCAGCTCCTATCGTGGCATCAAATAATAAGCTGAGGGGTAATCCGAGCAAAATTGCTACACAAATAGCAAAAATAACCAACCCCGTTAACTTTTGTTTCTTTTGCCTTTCTTCTTTTTTGAGGGCAAGTTTCTCTTTGATGTTAAGCGGGGGACTATCAGCTTTTGTTTGGCCTTGTTTATTCTTTTTTTTCTGGCGATCAATACTTAGTCTGGTCATCGAAAAACTGGGTCTGAAACCCCGCCCTTTAGCGATAGCGGAGGGCGGCTTTATATAAGTTAGCGAGAAACAATTAAACCGTTAGAACGACGAATTAACTGAATCTTGCTAACAGCTATCTGTCCCAATCGTTGACCATTGGTATCGCTTACAGATAGCTGTTTTTCGGTATCTCCACTGACATAACCAATCCCTTTGGGAGAAGAAACTAAATCTCCTTTACGGAACCCATGTCCTGTGGTAGAGCCACCATATTTACGTCGTTTACCACCTGTAGAAAAAACCATCAGGTGAAGTTGACGACGACTAATAGGAGGACGTTTGATGACAGCAAAGGGAGCGTTCGTTACTTTAACATAACCCTTCCAATCATATCCATGACCATTAGAATTGTGAAATGGCCAATAATCTAAAAACTGAAAACAGGCAAGAGCAATGCCATCGTTAGCATGACTTTCTGGTGATTGTTCTGCTTTATTTTTGGACTTTTCTAGTCCCAAATATTTTCTGAGATTAGAGGTTTGCCAACCAAAGCGAGTATGGACTGTTGCCAATTGAGACAGTTGCTCAATTGCCCATTTCTGTCCGACCATAACCGACGAGAAACCTTTTCCAGACTTAGCTCCTTTTCTACCAGAAGTTAGATCAATATCGGCTTTGATGTACTCAAAGTAAATATCGGTAATTGGATAGATTTTGGTTAGTTCGGAAACGACTCGAAGT